>JBJKRK010000374.1:0-25394 GCA_046704705.1 Candidatus Limnocylindrales bacterium
ACGTCGCGCTCGTCGAGCAGCTCGCCGGCCACGCGCAGGCGCTCGGCCTGCCCCGCGACGCCTTCGAGGTGCAGATGCTCTACGGCATCCGCGACGAGGGGCTGCGCCGGCTCGCCCGCGCCGGCTATCCCGTGCGCAGCCTCATCGCCTACGGCTCCGCCTGGTACGCCTGGTACATGCGCCGGCTCGCCGAGCGGCCCGCCAACGTGCTCCTCGCGCTGCGCCAGCTGGTGGGCTGAAAGTCAGTCATCGAGGTGATGCCAATGCACTGTCCCTTGCGTCCGTCAACAGACTCCATGCAGCCAGACAAGGAGGAGTAGATGACAGGGACCAGACAACGTCTTTCGCGGCGTGCGACGTACGCGGCGGCGATCGTCACCGTGGCGCTGGTCGCCGGCGCGTGTTCCTCAGCGGCAGCGACCGCTGCCCCGTCTGCGGCGGCGAGCGCAGCGGCGGCGCCTTCCTCAGCGGCGTCGGCCGCGCCAGCCTCGGCAGCGCCAGCATCCCCCGGCACCACTCCGGCGAGTAGTGCTGCGGCGCTCTCCTGCAACACGACGCAATCGACCCCGGGCGTCACCTCCACGACGGTCACGTTGGGCGTGACCGCGCCGCTCACCGGCTCGGCCGCCAGCACCGGCATTCCGGAGGTGCAGGGCCTGAAGGCGTACTTCGACTACGTGAATGCCCACGGAGGCGTCCACGGCCACCAGATCAAGCTCATCGCCCTCGACGACCAGTACAAGCCGGCCACGACGGAGTCGCAGACCCGGTTGCTGGTCCAGCAGGACCACATCTTCGCCTGGGTCGGCGGACAGGGGACCCCGACGTTCCTTGCCGCGGAGCCGGTGCTGAAGGCAGCCAATGTCCCGGCGATCGCTCCGGGCGCCGAGTCCAGCACGCTGGGCACAATGTCGACGCCGAACGTGTATTCGACGTTCGTCAACTACATCACGATGTATCAGATCGAGACCAAGTACATCATCCAGCACTACCACCCGAAGTCGTACGCGCTCGTCGGCGTGGCGGGCAATGTCGACCAGGACGCCCTGAAGGGAATGCAGCTGGCCGTCGGTCCCGGCGTCTCGATCAAGAACATCCCCGAGACCCCGGGGAACCCGAACCTGACGCCCATCGCGCAGACGCTCAAGTCGGGCAACTACGACTGGGTCTTCATCATCCTCACCGGGGCAGACTCCGGCAACCTGCTCGAGGCGATGCAGCGGATCGGCTACACCCCGCACGTGGCCGGCAATCAGATCAATGCCGACGCGACGTTCATCCAGCCCTACAAGAGCGTCGACAACAACATGATCGTCACCGTCCTCGCGGCAGATCTCACCAGCACCGCCCCGGCGGTGACCCAGTTCATCAATGAGTTCAAGGCCCAGACAGGCAAGGCTCCGACGTCGACCGACGAGCAGGCGTGGGGCCAGGCCGAGATCGCGGTGCAGGCGATGAAGACCGCCCCCGCGCTGACGACCTCCTGCCTCTACGCGGCGCTCAATGCGATGCACGACTACAAGACGGGCATCATGCCCCCGGTCACGTTCGGTCCGAACATCCGACAGGGCGTCGGCGCCATCGAGATCGAACAGATCCAGAACGGGAAGCTCGTCCCGCTGACCTCCGGGTTCGTGGGGTTGAACGGGGCCCAGTAGCAGGCCGTCGAGTGCTGTCGGTGCGCGCCACGCGGCCGTCTCGGCAGCACTCGACACCCGCATCGAACAGTTACCCGGTCACGTGCCCGACGGGAGTGCTTGGCGTCCCAATCATGTGTGTTCGAACCTTCAGGCTGATCGATGACCTTCACTGACGCGGCCCAGGTCACCCTGGCCGGCATCGAAACGGGTGCGCTGTACGCGTTCTTCCTCGTGGGCGTACTCATCGTCTTCCAGGTCAGCAAGCAGGTGAACTTCGCCTACGGCCAGGTCGGCATGGTCGCGGCGTTGGGCAGCTGGTGGATGTACAGCACGATCGGCCTGCCGGTGCCGCTCGCGGTGGCCATCGGTATCGTGAGCTCGATCGCGATCGCCGGCCTGATGGAGGTGCTGATCATCCGGCACCTGCCGGAGAAGCGTTTCGGCTATGACCTCGTCGTCACGCTCGGCGTCCTGCTCCTGCTCACCGCGGGGGCGCAGATCGTCTTCGGGGCCAACTCCAACACGTATCTCGGGCTCGGCGCCTCCGCACATGTCGTCATCGACGGCGTCTTCATCAATGGAAACGACGCGCTCGTGGTGGTCATCGGTCTGGTTGCGGTGGTCGCGACCAAGCTGGTCCTTGACCGTACCGGCCTCGGTCTCTCGCTCAGGGCGTCGGCGGAGAATGCCGCCATCGCGCGCAGTGTCGGCATCAACGTGTCGCAGTTGCGGACCGGGATGTGGCTCGTATCGGGCCTGATCGCGGCGATCAGCGGGATGCTCCTTGCCGCGCGACTCTCCGTCGACGCGTTCTACATGACACCGTTTCTCATCAACACGTTCATCGCGGGCATGATCGGCGGGCTCGACCGGTACTGGCCGCCGGTGCTGGCCGCGTTCGGCCTGGGGATCTACGACTCGTGGGCGATCTACATCCTCGGCCCGAATGGCGACACCGTGGCGATCTTCGTGCTCGCGCTGCTCATCCTGAGCCTGGCCCCGAAGCGCTTCCTGGAAGAGCGGTACGAGGCTCGCGCATGAGCGACGCGGACATCAAACGGGAAACGGGACTGGCCCGTTCGCGCCGGGATCGCTCGGATGGCCTCCTGCTGTCCGCCGTGCAGGGCCGCCGGGGCCAGTACATCGCTGCCGCTGTGTTCGTCGTCTTTGCCGCGGTCCTGTACGGGGGCCTGAGCGCGTACTGGCTCGTGATCGCGGCACAGGTCTGCACGTACGCGGTCGCGACGATGGGACTCGACATCATCTTCGGGCGGACGGGGCAGCTGGCCTTGTCGCACGCTGCCTTCTACGGCCTGGGGGCGTATGTCGCGGCCCTGGCGACCGCGCAGGGGGTGCCGTTCCCGTTGCAGGTGCCCCTCGTCCTGGGCGTCGCGATCATCGCCGGGACCGTCATGGCGGTACCGACGCTGCGGCTCTCCGGGCTGCGCCTCGCGCTCGTCACGCTCCTGTTCGGCGAGGTGATGACCTGGTTCCTGACCACCGAGGTCAGCATCACCGGCGGCTCGCAGGGGATGAACGTCGCTCCACTCACGCTGCTCGGCTACAACACGAACCAGCCGCACGTCGCGTTCCTGTTCGGCATCGTGCTCGGCGTTCTGGCGACGCTCGTGATGCTCCAGCTGGGACGCTCACAGCTCGGACGGCGGATGCTGGCCGTCAGGGACTCCGAGACCGCGGCGAGCGCCTGCGGCATCGATCTCACCAGGACCAAGGTGGAAGCCTTCGTCCTGGGCTCGATCTTCGCGGCGATGGCGGGCTGGCTGTTCGCGTTCGTGGAGGGTTTTGTGGCGCCCGACACCTTCAGCCTGTTTCCATCCGCGTATTTCCTGGTCGCGGTGATCCTCGGCGGCGCCGGGAGCGTCCTGGGCGCCTGGCTCGGCGGCGCGTACATCGTGCTCGCGCCGCAGCTGTTCAACCTGATCGGGCAGCCCAACCTCTTCGCCATCCTCGGCGGGGCGCTGCTCGTGGTCGTGGCCCTCCTGATGCCGGGCGGGCTCGCCGGCGCCGTGACCTGGTTCCGCGACCGCCTGCTCAGGCTGCTCGCCGGGAGCGCGCCGATCGAGGAACGCGCGACCGATGGCTAGCCCGGAGAACGGGGTGAGTGCCGCGCTCGAGGTCAGGGACCTGACCGTGCGGTACGGCGCCCTGACCGCCCTGGACGGCGTCAGTGTCGGGTTCGCCGAAGGGATGATCACCGGGCTGATCGGCCCGAATGGCGCCGGCAAGACGACGCTGCTGAACGCGGTGTCCGGCTTCACCGGCATCGCGAGCGGGGCGATCCTCTTCGGTGGATCCGACATCGCGCGGCGCGGTGTCCGGGAGCGCGTCGCGCTGGGCATCGTGCGCGGCTTCCAGACGCCGCGGCTGCTGGAGCGCGAGGACGTGTGGACCAACGTGGCGGTCGGGTGCGAGCCGCTGGGCCATCCGAGCCTCGTGGTCCAGTTGGCCAACCTTCCCGCCCAGCGCCGGGCGTACGAGCGAGATCGGCGGATGGTGGACGACGCTCTCGAGCTGCTCGGTCTTCACCCCGTCGCGTCCCGTCATGTCGACGAGCTGCCGTTCGCTTCCCGGCGGCTGGTCGAGGTCGCACGCGTGATGGTGGCGCATCCGAAGGTGGTCCTGCTCGACGAGCCGGCCGCCGGACTCGACGCCGACGACCGTGATGCGCTGGCGGAGGTCATCCGGCGCGTCCATGAGGATCGCGCGGTCACCCTCGTGGTCGTCGAGCACAACGTCGAGTTCGTCCGCCAGCTCTGCGCGCATGTCGTGGCGCTCGACTACGGCCGGGTGATCAGTCGGGGCGAGCCCGACGCGGTGCTGGCCGACGTCGCGGTGCGGACCGCCTACTTCGGGGTGTCACACGATGCTGCGAATTAGCAGCCTGCGGGCCTGGTACGGCTCGACGCAGGCGCTCTTCGGGGTCGACTTCGAGGTCGACACGGGCGGGGCCATCGCGTTGGTGGGGACGAACGGCGCGGGGAAGACCACGACCGTGCGGGCGATCGCAGGACTGGTGCGTGCGGAAGGGCGCATCGAGCTCGACGGCGTCGATCTCTCGAAGCTCCCCGCCCACCTGCGCGCCCGGGACCATGGGCTCGCCGTCGTGCACGAGGGTCGCGGCCTCTTCTACCGCATGACCGTGCGCGACAACATCCTCGTCGGTGCCCCGCGCCCGGCACCTGATGCGGTGGACGAAGTGCTCGAGATCTTCCCCGACCTGCGGGCGAGGCTGGACGAACGGGTGGCCAACCTCTCGGGCGGCCAGCAGCAGTTCGTCGCGCTCGCCCGCGCGGTCGCGCGCCGACCGACGCTGCTCCTCCTCGATGAGCCCGGGCTCGGCCTCGCGCCGATCCTGGCCGAGGAGATCTACCAGTACCTGGCGAAGATCCGCTCGCTCGGCATGACGACGGTGCTCGTGGAACAGAGCGTGCTCCGCGCGCGCTCCTTCGCGGATCGCCTCGTCTTGATCAGCGGCGGACGGACGCAGCGCTCCGTGGACAGCCACGACGCCGAGGCGGTCGAGGCGCTCATCAGCGCCTCGTTCCGGACATCGGCCGGCGGCCGAGCCGCTCCGCCATCGCACGCGTCGACGCAGTCGGTCTCCTAGTCATCCAGCCGGCGACAGCCGCCCGGCCGGCCGCCGGCAGTCGCATCGTGAGGACCCACCATGCCAGACACGCAGTTCCTCTTTCGCAACGCCAGCGTCCTGGACACCGAGCGCGGCGAGCTCGTGCCCGATCGGTCGGTGCTCGTGCGCGGGGATCGCATCGTCGAGGTCGGTGGCCCGGGCCTCCAGGCGGGCGACGCGGTCGAGATCGACGTGCGCGGTCGGACCCTCATGCCGGGCCTGATCGATGCGCACGTCCACGTGAACGCGGTGACGGCCGACCTCGCAGATCTCGAGACCTGGCCGTCGGCGTACGTGACCGCCCGGGCCGCGCGCGTGCTCTCCGAGATGCTCCATCGCGGCTTCACCACGGTTCGCGATGCGGGCGGCGCCGAGCACGGCGTGGCGGCCGCGATCGAGGAGGGGTACCTGGCCGGCCCGCGCGTCGTCTTCGGCGGCAGGGCGCTCAGCCAGAGCGGCGGCCATGGCGACCAGCGAAAGCGCGGCCAGGTCGCCACGGGCACGTGCGCGTGCGGCACCGGCATCATCAGCGTCCTGTGTGACGGGGTGCCGGAGGTGCGACGCGCCGCCCGCGAGCAGATCAGGGGCGGCGCCCACCACATCAAGGTGATGCTGAGCGGCGGGATCGCCTCGCCCACCGATCGCATCGACTCGACGCAGTTCTCCATGGACGAGATCCGGGCCGTCGTGGAGGAGGCCACGGCCGCCAACATCTACGTCTGCGGCCACGCTTACACGGCACGCGCGGTGAACCGGGGCCTCGAAGCCGGCGTCCGCTCCATCGAGCACGGCAACCTGCTGGACGAGAGCTCGATCGCCCTCTTCCGCGAGAAGGACGCCTTCTACGTCCCGACCCTCGCGACGTACGCCGTGCTCGTGTCCGAGGGTCCGGAGAACGGCCTGCCCCCGGCGAGCGTGCAGAAGGCGGCGGGCGTGCTCGAGGCCGGCCTCCACGCGCTCGAGCTCGCGCACCGGGCCGGGCTGCACATCGTGTTCGGTACGGACCTCCTGGGCGGCATGCACCGGCACCAGCTCTCCGAGTTCCGCCTGCGCGCACAGGTCCAGCCGCCTGCCGCCATCCTGCGGGCGGCCACGACCGAGGCGGCGCGGCTGCTGCGCATGGACGGGCAGATCGGCGTGATCGCGCCCGACGCCTTCGCCGATCTGCTGGTGGTCGAGGGCAATCCTCTCGACGACATCGGGCTCCTCGCCGACCCGGCGCGCAACCTCAAGCTCATCATGGCCCGCGGGCAACTCGTGTCGAACGCGCTGCGGTGACCGTGCGTCCAGGACGCGCAGGGAGGCTCCTCAGGTGATCAGCGCCACCCGCTGGCGCAGGCGGTCTCGGCAGGTGATCAGCGCGCCGCCCGCTCGCGCAGGGAAGCGCCGCAGGTGATCAGCGTGCCGCCCGCTGGCGCAGGCGGTCGCGGCCTTTCTGGACTGCAAGGACGAGCCACATCGAACCGTTCAGGCCGGCGGTCAGCGACGCGAAGGGAACGGAAAGAGAGACGTAGACGACCATGAAGCTGAACGAGACCGCGGAGGTCAGCACGCTCGTCTGAAGCGCGGGTTTGTCCTTGCCCGCGACGGTGGGGATCAGGGCAATGACAAACAGGATCTGCCCCACCGAGAGCACCAGGTCTTGCCAGCTCATCGCGGCTCGATCTTCTCACACCAGTTTCCGGCAAACGACGGACCTGCGCGCGACCCCGCCTCGATCTTCCGCATCGGAGGTGAGATCGCAGACGAGGGCGCGGGGCCGGCCGCGCGCACGGTCAGGTGGCGCTGTGCGGCATCTCGCGCACCGCCTCGCTCACGGCTCGCCGGTCACGGTGCGTGGGGGCGCCGCCGGGATACCCTCGCGAGGAGACCCGGAAGGTGGTTCCGTCAGCACCGCGCGAGCTCGCCGGCGGCCGAGGCGGAGCAGGTCGAACACGAGGTCCCGCTTCATGAGCTGGATCGCCTTGGCCGGGTCGACGCCCTTGGGGCAGACCTGCGAGCACTCTCCGGCGTAGTGGCAGTGCCACGGCCCGCCAGGGCCGGAGAGGATCTTCCGGCGCGCTGCGAACCCGGCGTCGCGCGAGTCGGAGTTGTACCGCTGCGCCTGCGTGAGCGGCATCGGGCCGGCGTACAGAACATCGGTCGCGACCGTCGGGCAGGCGGCCATGCAGCACCCGCACTTGATGCAGTAGCTGAACTGCAGGTAGGCCTCGAGTTCGGCGGGCGTCTGGCGGTACTCGCGGGTCGGGTCGTCCTGTTCGTCGATGTCCTCGCGCAGGAGAAACGGCAGCAGCTCGCGGTGCGCCTCGAACATCGGGGCGAGGTCGGGGACGAGGTCCTTGATGATGCCGAAGTTGGGCAGCGGCGCGACAGCCACGACGTCCGTGCCGAGCTCGGCGATCTGCGTGTTGCACGCGAGCCGCGGCCGCCCGTTGATGAGCATGCCGCAGGAACCGCAGATCCCCATCCGGCACGAGGAGCGCCAGGCGAGCGTCGGCGCGACCTCCTTCACCTGCCACAGTCCGTCGAGCACCGTCATGCCCGGCGTGACCTCGACCCGGTGGTTCTCCCAGCGCGGCTCGCGGTCCGTGGCGGGATCGTACCGTCGGACGTGGAAGACGACCGTGTTGACGCCCCCGGCCCCCATCTCAGCCTCCGGCCATTGTGGCCGCAGCGGGGGCGGCGAGGGCCGCCCACGTGCCGAAGGCGAAGAGGGCGAGCCCGACCCCGGAGAGCCCGAGATCGATCGTTCGTCGCATGGCGGCGCCGGGGCTCAGCTCGAGGAGGATGTTCCGGAGGCCGTACAGGCCGTGGTACAGCGCGGCCCCGAGCAGGACCACGTACGTCACGGTGAAGAAGACGCTGCGCGCCCGTTCGGCGACGCTGGCCCAGTCCACCGCGCTGGCGCCGGCGACACCGAACGGCCCTCCGGTGAGGTCGAGGTGCATGATCGCCATGTGCAGCGCGAGGAAGACGAGGACCAGCCCGCCTGCGCCCAGATGCAGCGTCCAGAGCGTTCGTTCGCGCATCTCTTCCTCCTAGCGCAGCGTGAGGAAGTCGATGCCGCCCCAGACCGCAAGCACGGCGGCGAGCACCATGACCGCGAGCGACAGCGGCCGCTGACGGCCCACCGAGGTCGCGTACGGATACACCGGGTCGATCGGCTTCCCGACGAGGAAGCCGTGCTCGATCAGTGCCAGGCGGACGCCGTTGACGGCGTGGAAGGCGAAGGCCGCGAACACGAGGTATTCCCCGACCGCGAACACCGGTCCGGAGACGGCCCCCATCGCCTGCTGCCAGGCCGTCGGGCCGAGGGCCCGCGCGGACGTGACGAAGATGTGCATGACGAAATACGCGACCAGGCCGAGCCCCGTGACGCGGTGGAGCGCGAACAGATACCGCTCGAGCCCCCAGCGACCCCCGACGACCCAGCCGAGGATGCCCAGCCGGTTCGGTCGTGCTCGCGACTCCATCCTCCCACCTCCAGCCACTAGTACTTGCGCTCGACCGGCTGCCACGTGTCGATGGTCACCGGCTTGTACTCGAGCCGCGGTCCCGCGGGCGTGTGCGAGGCCAGGGTGTGACGGCACCACGTCGCGTCGTCGCGGGTCGGGAAGTCCCGCCGGGCGTGCGCGCCGCGCGATTCCTGGCGGGCGAGTGCCCCGGTGACCGTCACCTCCGCGAGGTCCACGAGGTTCTCGAGCTCGAGCGCATGGATCAGGTTCGTGTTGTAGACGCGGGACTTGTCGAGCACGGGCGCCCGGTCGGCACGTTGCCGGATCTCCCGGATCCTGGCCAGCGCGGCGGTCAGGTCGTGCGCAGTGCGGAACACGCCGACGCAGGCGTCCATCGTCGCCCGGAGCTCGCGACGCAGCCCGTACACGTTCTCGTCGCCCTGCCGCGCGAGGACCTGCGCGATATGGGCCTCCGCACGCGCGGTCTGGTCGGCGGGAAGCGGCCGCAGCGGTCCGCCGGCGCCCAGCCCGGGGAGCGCCGCGGCGATCTCGCGGCCCGTGATCCCGCCCCACGCCAGGCATTCTGCGGTGGAGTTGGAGCCCAGGCGGTTCGCGCCGTGGAGAGAGACGCAGGCAGCCTCACCGGCAGCCCAGATTCCCTCGATGCGCGTGCGACCCGTGATGTCCGTCTCGATTCCACCCATCGAGTAGTGCGCCACCGGTCGGATGGGGATCGGGGCCGTGATCGGATCGAGGCCGAGGAACTTGATCGCCACCTCCCGGATGAGTGGCAGGCGGCTGTTGATGCGCTCCGCACCCAGGTGCGTCAGGTCGAGCTCGAGATAGTCCTGCCCGTCGGGCGTCTTGAAGCCGCGTCCCGCGAGAATCTCCTCGGTCTCGGCCCGGGAGACCATGTCCCGGGGCGCGAGCTCCATGAGCTTGGGGGCGTACCCCTCCATGAAGCGCTCGCCCCGGTTGTTCCGCAGGTAGCCGCCCTCGCCGCGACACGCCTCGGTCATGAGGATCCCGCTCGGGACGAGCCCGGTCGGGTGGAACTGGAGGAACTCCATGTCCTCCAGGGGCAAGCCGGCACGCCAGGCCATGGCCATGCCGTCGCCCGTCACGGTCTGGGAATACGTCGTGAAGCCGTAGAGCGTGCCGCCGCCGCCGGAGGCGATGAGCATCGCGCCGGCGCGGAGCACCACGGTCTCGCCGGACGTCATGTCCAGGCCGACGAGCCCCGCGAACGCCCCGTCCGCGACGAGGATGTCGGTGATGAAGCACTCGTCGTACCGCGTGAAGCTCCGGTAGCGCTGCAGCTGGTCGTACAGCGTCTGCATCTCGAAGAAGCCGGTCTTGTCGGCGGCGAGCGTCGCGCGAGGGTAGCTGTGACCGCCGAACGGTCGCTGCGCGATGTAGCCCTCCGCATCGCGGGTCCAGGGGATACCCCAGTGGTCGAGCTGGTAGATCTCCGCCGGCATCGCTTCGACGAAGGTGCGCACGACGTCCTGGTCGGCGAGGAAGTCGGCCCCCTTGACCGTGTCCCACGCGTGCAGCTCGCGCGAGTCCCCCAGGTCCGTGCGCAGGACGGCTGCCGTGCCGCCCTCGGCGCAGACCGAGTGGGCGCGCATCAGCTGCACCTTGGAGACGATGCCGATGTCCACGTGCCCGTCGAGGCGCCGTGAGATCTCGACGGCGGCGCGAAGGCCGGCCAGGCCGGCTCCGAGAATGAGGACGTCGTGTCTCAGTTCGCGGTCCACGTGGAAGCCCCGACGGACGACAGTTGCGGCTGGGTCGGGCGGCCGCCAACGTGCGTCGCCCGGCGGTCTCTCCGAAGTCTGTCCGAGAGGGGGGCAGGGCTGCGAGTGCCGAATGGCGCGGATGGTCGTGAGGCAGTTGGCCCGGGTGCACGCAGGGCATGCTCGGATGGGCGAGGGTGACAGCGATCCCGTGGAGCCTGGCTTCCTGCGAGTGACCACGCGACGGGAGGTCTTCCCTACGGCGCGGACAGCCGGTAGGCGATGTGACGCCCACGCCGGCCGACACGTTGCGCCGCTCCGGCCTTCTCCAGCGTGTACACGACGCGCGTCGCGAGGCGCCTCGACCGGCGCGTCACGGCGACCACGTCCGCCGACGTGAACGGGTCGGGTAGCCCCGAGGGCAGCAGGCGCAGCAGATCCGGCGCCGACGCGATCCGCCAGGTGTCGACGACGTCGATGAGCCGTCGGTCCAGCCGCCACCAGGTGCGCGGGTACCGATAGCGCGCCCCGGGTGGGATCGGTCCACGGACCTCCTCCTCCCGGATGAGGACGAGATCCACGTCGAAATTCGGGCCGCCGATGAGCGTGGCGACGCTCACGAGCTCGTCGAATGCGTCCACGGGCAGGCCGCGCTTCGGCGAGCGGCGACGCCCGAGAAGCTCGCCGCCCTCGCCGACCCGGATCAGCCACCGCTCGAGCGCGACGGGATAGACGAGCAGCACCGGGTGTGCCCCGACGAGCCGCTCGAGCTTGGCGCGGATCGACGCGACGCTCGCCGTCTGGATTTCCACCAGCCTGTCAGGGCACACGACGTCCACGACGAACCCGTCGATCGCGCCCTCCGCGATCGCGTCCGTGCCGAGGTAGCGCGCCTTCAGCGCGGCGTGGAGCGATCCCTCCCGGAGGGTCGAGAACGCGGTCGGAGCTGCCGTCACAGGCGGTCGTCCAGGCGATGCGGAAGTGTCGCGCGGCCGCTGCAGGCTCCTCCGGCCGGGCGCACCCGATGCTCTGCCGCCAGACATGACCAACAGCTACACCGCTGCGGCAGCCGCCGCGAGCTCGATACCAGCCGTCCGGCAGTCCTCCGCGAAACGTGCCTGGGCCTCCAGGCTCGGGGACCAGCGCGTCGGGAAGGCGACGAGCCGGTCGAGCCCGAGCGCGGCGTAGCGCGCGAGGAGCTCCGACCGAGCACTGCCGGGTTCCCGCATATCCTCGTCACGCGCGTACATCGAGACCCGCAGCGTGCTCGGGTCCCGCCCGATCTCCTCGCAGCGGGCCCGCACCACGGGCAACGCGCCGGCGAGCTCCTCGGGGGTCATGAAGATGACGTTCAGCTCGTCGGCGAACTGGGCGGCGATCCGCCAGGTGACCTCCCGACCATTGCCGCCCACGACGATCGGCGGGCGGGGAGACTGCAGGCCTCGGGGCAGGTTGATCGCGCCCTCGACACGGGCGAGGCGGCCCCTGTACGTCGCCCGACCGGGCTCCAGCATGCGGTGGATCACCTCGAGCGCTTCTCGCAGCGTCTCGAGCCGCTCGTGCGTGGACGGGAAGCTGTAGCCGTAGGCTCGCCACTCCTCCTCCTTCCAGCCCGCACCGATCCCCAGCTCGAAGCGACCGCCACTGATGACGTCGAGCGTCCCGGCCATCTTCGCCACCAGCGCAGGATTGCGGTACCCGGCGCACACGACCAGGTGGCCCAGCCGCGCACGGGTCGTCACCGCGGCGAGCGCGGCAAGCATCGTGAAGGATTCGAACGTGATCTCGTCGCTCGGGTCGGGGGTGGTGTGGAAGTGGTCGAACACCCACAGCGACTCGAACCCGAGCGCTTCCGCCTGGTGCGCCAGCTCGAGCGAGCGCGTCCACGCCGCGGCCGGTTCCCAGCCTGCATAGTCGTGCTTCCAACCCTGCGGCACGAACAGACCGACGTCCATGTGTCCTCCTTGTTGCCAGAGGTCCGGGCACCTCGGACCCGGCGACGCACGGCAGGGAAGGCGCCGATAGCCCCGGCGCCGCGGGGTCAGAACTCCTGCAGATACGCCTCGATCACCCGCGTATCTGCGGCCAAGTCTCGCGCCGCACCCTCCAGGGCGACGCGCCCGGTGTCGAGTACATACGCGCGTGTCGCCGCCTCGAGCGAGAGCGCCACGTTCTGTTCCGCGAGGAGCACGGCCCGCCCCTGGCGATTCATGGCGGTCATGACGTCGAAGATCCTGTCGACCACGACCGGCGCGAGGCCGAGCGAGACTTCGTCGGCGATGAGAAGGAGCGGATCGAGCACGAGTGCACGCCCGAGGGCGAGCATCTGCTGCTCTCCACCCGACAGCGTGCGAGCGGTCTGCTGGCGCCGCTCGGCCAGCCGCGGAAAGAGATCGTAGACCTCCGTCAACGCCTCCGGGCGTCGTCGCGCCGTCGCACGCAGCCCGACCAGGAGGTTCTCCTCGACGGTCAGTCCGGGAAAGACGCGACGTCCCTCGGGCACATAGGCGATGCGCTGGGCGGCCCGTCGGTGGGCCGCCTGCGTGAGCAGGTCGTGGCCCTGGAGTCGCACCGTCCCGCGAGCCGGGATGAGGCCCATGAGCGCGCGCAGCAGCGTCGACTTGCCGGCGCCGTTGGCGCCCACGATGGCGACAAACTCCCCGGGCTGCACGTGCAGTGAGACCCCATGCAGGACCTCGAGCGCGCCGTAGCCTGCGGTGAGGTCTTCCACCTCCAGCAGCGCGGGCGCGTCCTGCGCGCCCACGTGAACCGTGGCCATCACGTCCTCGAACCCCCGGCAGGGTCGGCCGGGACTGGCGCGGCCGACCGGTTCCGGCCCGTCATCCCTGCAATCCTCCAGCGGGACCGCTCGCGGGCCCGGAACCGGCTGACCGCGCGAGGGCGGATCCGCGGCCGAGGTACGCCGCAACCACGGCTGGATTGGTCCGCACTGCCTCCGGGGCGCCCTGCGCGATGATCCGTCCCGCATCGAGGACGACCGCCCGATCGCACAGTGAGAGGGCGAAGCCGACATGATGCTCGACGAGCAGGATGGTCACGCCCCGTGCCCGTGTTTCCGCGATCAGGCCGGCCAGCGGCCGCATGCCGTCCGCCCCGATCCCCGCAGCCGGCTCGTCCAGCAACAGCAACCTGGGTCCGGCCGCGAGGGCACGCGCCAGCTCG
Organism: Candidatus Limnocylindrales bacterium; assembly: GCA_046704705.1. Classification (GTDB taxonomy): domain Bacteria; phylum Chloroflexota; class Limnocylindria; order Limnocylindrales; family CSP1-4; genus JBJKRK01. Next base: position 13,667 of record JBJKRK010000374.1, read on the forward strand.
AGTCGGCGGAGTTCGCCGATGTTGAGCTTTCCCGCCGGTTCGTCGGCCTTCGCCCGCAGTCCGGTGAGCTCGAGCAGTTCGTCCGCCCGATGGATCGGGACCGCGGAACGTTCCCGGGTCCCGAGCGTTCTCCAGGTCGCAAGCGTGTGCGGGCCGGCGGCGGCGAGCCGCACGTTGTCCCGCAGCGACAGCGAGCGGAACGGACGCGCCACCTGGAACGTGCGCGCGACGCCGCGGTGGCTCATCCGCGTCGGGCCAAGCCCGCGAATCGAGCGCCCGTCGAGACGCACGTCGCCCGCCGACATGGGCTGCGCGCCGGCGATCACATTGAAGAGCGTGGTCTTTCCTGCCCCGTTCGGGCCGATGACCGACACGAACTCGCCCGCGTCGACCGAGAGGCTGACATCGTCGAGGGCGGCCAGCCCGCCGAAGCGGACGACCAACCTCTCGACCTCAAGCAGGGCCACCGGAGTCCGGCACCTTTCCTGAGCCCATGCGTCGCGCCACCCGATCGAGCCAGCGCTGCAGCCTGCCCTCCCTGCCCAGCAGGCCCTCAGGCTGGAACCGCAGCATGAGCACGAGCAGGGCGCCGAACGCGAGCAGCCGATAGTCGGAGATGAAACGGAAGACCTCGGGGAGCGCGCCCAGGACGATCGCGCCGGCGAGCGCGCCGCGCACCAATCCCATTCCGCCGAACACCAGCATGGCCAGGATGACGACCGACTCGCTGAACCCGAAGCTGGACGGCGTCACGGCCGAGATGAAGGGTGCGTACAGCGCGCCCGCGAGCCCGGCCAGGGCCGAGCTCAGCACGAAGGCCGTGATCTTGTATGGCGCGACGGGGATACCTGCCGCGGCCGCGGCAGTCTCATCGTCGCGAATGGCGAGGATCCCGGCGCCCAGCCAGGTGCGCTCGAGATACCAGGAAAGCGCCATCACGAAGCCGAGCATGACCAGGCCGACGGCCAGGAAGTCGGCGTCGCCGAACTGGTGGCTGCCGAGGGTGGGCAGTGGGATGGCATAGACACCGACTGCCCCGCCGAAGAACGGGACGTACTGGAACATCGCGACGACCACGAAGTTGAGCCCGATGGTCGTCACCGCGAGGAAGTCCTCCCGCAATCGGAGGCTGATGGCGCCCAACAGGAGTCCCGCCAGTCCTGCCGTGGCCGTCGCCGCCGGGATGGTCTCCCAGAACGACCAGCCGTGGTCGACCGACAGCACGGCGGCGAAGTAGGCACCGATCCCGAGAAATGCCCCCTGGGCGAGGTTTGGCTGGCCGCCGTACCCCGCGACGATGTTCAGGCTGACGACCAGGATCGCGTAGATCGCGATCGTCACGAGGACGACGATGAAGTAGTCCAGGTTCACTGGACCACCACGTCGCCGGGCAGGAGGCCCTGCGGCCGCACCAGCAGGATCAGGATGAGCGCGATGAACGCGATCGCATCGCGCGGCAGGACGAACCCGAAGTAGGCGACCACGAACGTCTCGAGCAGGCCGAGCAGCATGGCCGCCACGATCGTGCCGAGCGGATTGCCCAGGCCGCCCAGAACGATGATCGCCAGCATCTTGTACGCGGGGATGTCGCCCATCGTGGGGTAGACGCTGTTGTACGTGATGCCGAGCAGCACGCCGCCGATCGCCGCAAGCGCGTAGCCGATGATGAAGATCGAGGCGATCACGCGGCCGCTGTTGATTCCGACCGCCTGCGCGGTCTCGGCGTCCTGCGAGGTCGCCCGCCAGGCGAGGCCGAGCGAGGTCCGGCGCAGCACCCACCAGGTGGCCGGGAACGCGATGATCCCGACAAGCACCACGAGCACGTCGACGCCGGCGAAGCGCGAGCCCGCGAGCTCGACCGACGGCAACGGGATCGCCGCGGGGAAGGACCGGTTGTACGGGCCGAACACGAGGCGGAACGCCTCCTCCGCGGCGATGAACACCCCGATGCCCGCGATCAGGGGGACGATCGGCCCGCGGCCGAGGATGGGTCGATACAGGAGTCGCTGCAGCAGCCACCCGAGCGCGGCGCCGGCCAGCGCTCCGGCCAGCAGCGCCAGCCACCACTGTCCGGTGGCCCCGTAGACTTCGACACCCACATACGCGCCGAGCACGAGCCCCGCGGCGTTGGCGACGTCCAGGATGCGCAGCAGGCCGTAGGTGAGCGAGGGACCAAGCGCGATCAGCGCGTACAGGGATCCCTGGACGATCCCCTGCACGACGCTGGACGCGACGATCTCCATCCCTCGCTCGCCTCAGCGCTGACTAACGGACCGACGTCACGGGGTGATGATCGACGGGTCGCTGACCTCGCCGTAGTGATGGACGGCTCCGTCCTTGATCACCTCGAGATCGACCGTCTTCACCACTTCGCCCGTGCTGTTGTAGGACTGGATCGTACCGGTCACGCCCACGTAGTTCTTCGTCGCGGCGATGCCGTCGCGGATCTGCTGCGCGGACGTTCCCTTCTGCATCGCATCCTTCAGCACCATGAACGAGTCGTACGTCGTGGCGGCCACCATGTCGGGTGCGTGTCCGTAGGCGGACGTGAAGGCCTTGATGAAGTCCTGCACGACAGGCTCGGTGCTGTCGCGGTTTAACGGCGAGGTGAAGACCATCCCGTTGGCCGCGGCGCCGACGGGCTGGAAGAACTGGGTGGTCGAGTCGACGCCTTCGGTCCCGACCAGGGGCAGCTTCAGTCCGAGGGAGTTCCAGTCCGCGATGAACTGCTGCGCCTCGGTGTAGTACTGCGCCATGAAGACGCCGTCCGCACCCTTGCTCTGATCGCGCTGCAGAATGGGAGTGAAGGACTTCTCACCGAAATCGTTGGAATCGGACGCGACGATCGTCGCTCCGAGCGCCTGGGCTTCCTTGGTGAAACCCTCGACCAGGGCGCTGCCGAAGTCGTTCTTGATGGCGACGATGGCAGGCTTCATCGAACCCAGGTCCTTGACCAGCGCGTACGCGGCCGCGGCGCCTTCGACGATGCCTGTGAAGTCCTGCTGGAAGATGTAGTCGCCTGCGCCCGGGATCCCGGGGCTGACCGCATACGCGGCGAGCATCGGCATGCTGTTGCGCTGGAAGATCGGTGCAGCGGCGAGCGTCTGGTCGCTGTAGGAACCGCTGACGACCGCCGTCACCTTGTCCTGCGTGACGAGTTTCGTGGCGATCGACACGGCCTGCTTGACGTCGCTCGCGTCGTCGTAGTTCACGAGCGAGATCTGCGCCCCGTTGACGCCGCCCGCGGCGTTGATGTCCTTGACGGCGAGCTGCGCCGCGTCGTAGGCGCTCTGGCCGTCGGCGGCGGCGAAGCCCGACTCCGGCGCGAAGAAGCCGATCCGGATCGGGCTGGCCGAGGCGGTCGATCCCGACGAACAGGCACCCAGGATGGTGCCAGCGATGAGGAGCGCGGCCGCCAGGCCGGTGGCTGCACCCCTACTACGGCCTGAAATCATCTTGCCCTCCTGCCTCCTGCGTTGCCTCAGATGTGCCGGGACGCGATTGCTGTCCTTCTCTGACCCCGTCACCTCGCCTTCGTGCTTGGGCCGCCATCGGGTGTGCCGGCGGCGCTCCCGTCTTCGCCTTGCTCGCCGGACGTCTGCCGGCCGCGCGCGTGTACCTCCCCATTGCCGGCAGCGGAATCATCGTCGTACCGCGATGCCGCTTGTTCAGGATCGGACCGAATGGTCGCCATCAGCGCGCTGCCGATCGCGTCAGCCGTTGCGGCGACGTCCACCTTGGCGGCTTCCAGTCGGGCGCCACGCAGGCGGATCGTCGGCGCAGTCACGCTGACGGCAGCGTCGACCGATCGCAGTCCGGTGATCCGGCAGGCCACCGCAACCACTCCGGGCTCCACGCCTCCCGACACGACACGCACCCCCCCGACCGTCAGCGCGGCACCGCTCGCGCTCGAGGCGAGGGGGATCCGACGGCCCAGCCAGCCTGACACGCGAAGCGCGCGCGGGCTCTCCGCCTGGTCCAGGTAGACGGCGCTCCCGCCGTCTCGCATGAGCAGGTTCGCCGTCTCGCCGGTGCGATCGCGCAGGTGTTCGAGGTGCGGACGTGCCGCGCGAACGAGTTGCTCGATCGGTGCCGCTCGGGCCGCGAGTGCGACCACGCGGGGCCCGAGCGCGAGACGGCCGGCGCCGTCGATCGAGAGGAGTCCATCGGAAAGCATCGCCTGCGCGAGCCGTCCCACGAGCTGGATGTCGAGGCTGCTGCGACCGGCGATACCCGACACGGTCAGGCGCGGCGTCGTGCTGTCGAAGGCCTCGAGCACTCGCAGGGCCTGGCCCACCGTCGGCGCTCCGGCGGCGATCTCGAACACGCGCGGCCCGAGCGTCCACGCGCGCCCGCCGCCGTCCCGGGAGACGTAGCTGCGCGTCTGCAACAGGGACAGCAACCGGTAGGTGGTGGAGCGGGGAATGCCGCACTGTCGTGCGATCGCCATCGGAAGCATCGGACGGCCGTGGTCCGCCAGCAGGTCGAGGACGGCCAGCGCACGGTCCGCCGACGACACGTACCGGGTGTCCCGCGATTGAGACTTCTCAATCATCGCTGCGGACACTACGCACGACCGCGCGGCTCGTGACAGGTCCAAATGGACGGAAGTCCCAGGCGTGGGACGATTTCCCGCTCGCTCGCTTGAGTCGGCGGGGGAGGGGTCGTAGCGTCCCCGGTATGGACACGACGCTGACGACCGGCCCCGACGAGCCCCTCAGCGGTCCGAGCGGCTCGATCATCGTCACGCCCGGGCACGGGCCACGTCCGGTGCGCGCCCCGCGGGGTACGGAGCGAAGCTGCAAGGGCTGGGGTCAGGAGGCCGCCCTTCGCATGCTGATGAACAACCTGGACCCGGAGGTAGGCGAGAAGCCCGACCAGCTGATCGTCTACGGGGGCACGGGGCGGGCGGCTCGCAGCTGGGAGGCCTTCGACGCGATCGCCGCCGCGCTGCGCGAGCTGGAGAACGACGAGACGCTGCTCGTGCAGTCGGGCAAACCGGTGGGCATCTTCCGCACCACACCCGATGCGCCGCGGGTCTTGATCGCAAACGCCAACCTGGTCCCGCACTGGGGGACGTGGGACGTCTTCCGCGAGCTGGAGCGGATGGGACTGACGATGTTCGGCCAGATGACGGCGGGCTCGTGGATCTACATCGCGACGCAGGGAATCATCCAGGGCACCTACGAGACGTTCGCCGAGATGGCGCGCCAGCACTTCGCGGGGACCCTCCGCGGTCGGGTGGTGCTCACGGCCGGACTGGGCGGCATGGGCGGCGCGCAGCCGCTGGCAATCACGATGAACGAGGGCGTCGCGCTCTGCGTCGAGGTCGACCCGGCGCGGGCGGAGCGCCGCCACGCGGCGGGCTACGTGGACGAGATGACCGACGATCTCGATGACGCGCTGGCACGCGTGGCACGGGCCCGCGCGAAGGGACGCGCGTTTTCGGTCGCGCTGGTCGCGAATGCCGCGGATGTGGAGCCCGAGTTGGTCCGGCGCGGCTGGCAGCCCGACGCGCTCACCGACCAGACCAGCGCCCACGATCTGCTGGGCGGGTATGTCCCGGGCGGCATGACATTCGAGGAGGCGCTTTCGCTGCGCGGCGGCGACCCGGAGGCGTACGTGGCCGCCAGCCGGGCCAGCGTGGTTCGCCAGGTACAGGCGATGCTCGCGATGCAGCGGCGCGGCGCGGTCGCCTTCGATTACGGCAACAACATCCGCCAGGCAGCCGCGGACGGAGGCGTTGATGAGGCCTTCGACATTGGCGGGTTCGTCCCGCTCTTCATCCGGCCGCTCTTCTGCGAGGGCAAGGGTCCCTTCCGGTGGGCCGCGCTGTCGGGAGATCCGGCCGACATCCTGGCCACGGACCGCGCGCTCATGGAACTCTTCCCCGAGGACGCCAGCCTGCACCGCTGGCTCACACTGGCGGAACAGAAGGTGCCGTTCCAGGGACTGCCGGCGCGGATCTGCTGGCTGGGCTACGGCGAGCGGGCGCGGGCGGGCCTGCGGTTCAATGAGATGGTCGCCTCCGGTGAGCTGAAAGCGCCGATCGTGATCGGTCGGGATCACCTCGACGCGGGTTCCGTGGCCAGCCCCAACCGGGAGACCGAGGGGATGCGGGACGGCTCCGACGCGATCGCCGACTGGCCCCTCCTGAACGCGCTGCTGAACGCGGTGGCGGGTGCGACCTGGGTCAGCGTCCACCACGGAGGCGGTGTCGGGATCGGCTACAGCATCCATGCCGGGATGGTGGTGGTGGCAGACGGGACTCCGGACGCTGCCCGGCGACTCGAGCGCGTGCTCACCACCGATCCCGGGACCGGCGTGATGCGCCACGTGGACGCGGGCTACAGGCGGGCCATCGACGTGGCCCGGGAGCGTGGCGTCCGGATCCCCATGCTCGAGGCCGCGGAACGCCGCGCCGCCGAACCTGAAGCACGCCGCCCGGAACCCTGACGGCACGGTCTCCGGCCGGAGGCGCACCCGACCGCAGTCGCGCCTGGCCGGAGGCGCACCTGAAGTGAGGGCCCGTCGGGAATCTGCCGGCGCACGTTCCCGCCGTCAGCTCTTTCCCGTGCCCTCGCCGGCGTCGCCCTGCAGCTCCGGTGCCCGGAGGCCGCGCCGTCGCACGAAGAGGTCCTCGGCGGCGGCCTGGGCGGACCGCCGCACGGCGTCCACGTCGACGGTCAGAACCGTTCCCCTGTCGACCAGCTGCCTGCCGTCGACCCAGACTCGATCGACGTCGTGGCCGCAGGCCGAGAAGACGATGTGGGCGGCCACGTTCGACTCCGCCCCATGGAGCACGGGCGTGGTGTGCAGGTTTCGCAAATCGACCGTGACGATGTCGGCGCGCTTTCCGGGTTCGAGAGACCCGGTGATGCCGTCGAGGCCGAGCGTCCGCGCGCCATCCCGCGTCGCCATCTCCAGGATGTCCCATGGGTCACCGGCAGTCGGGTCGAGCAACGTGAGCTTCTGCAGGAGCGAGGCGAACTTCATCTCCTCGACGAGATCGAGGTTGTTGTTCTCCTTCTCGCCGTCGCTGCCGAGCCCGACCGCCACGCCGGCCGCCCGGAGCTGCGGCACAGGCGCCGGCCCGGACGCGAGCTTCATGTTCGAACAGGGGCAGTGGGCAACCGCGGTCCCGGAACCGGCGAGCAGCTCGATCTCCCGGTCGTCCAGCCACACGCAGTGCGCGATGACCGTCCGCGGCCCGAGGATGCCGCGGGCAGCCAGCTCCTCGATCGGTCGCCGGCCGTACCGGCGGAGCGACTCCTCGACCTCCCACGTCGTCTCCGACGAGTGCGTGTGCAGGCCCGTGTCGAACTCTGTCATGAGCCGGCGAGCCGTTTCGTATGCCGCCGGCGTGCAGTAGAGGACGTGCTCGAGCCCCACCCAGGCGCGGACTCGGCCGTCCGCGCTCTCGCGGTGCCGCTCCAGCAGCCGACGGTTCGACTCCAGCGACTCGAAGTAGTCGTAGCCGGGGGCGTCGGCGACGTACGGGACCAGCGTGGCCCGCAGACCGACCTGTTCCGCGGCCTTCGCCGATCCCTCCATGAACCGCCACATGTCCATCACCGAGGTCGTGCCGAACCGCACGCTCTCCGCGTAGCACAGGAGCGACGCGGCCTCCGCGATCTCGGGGGTCAGGGCGCGGTGCGCCGGATCCACGTACGTCCGAAGCCAGTCCCACAGCGACAGTGACTCGGCCGTGCCGCGCAGCAGGCCGGAATGCAGGTGGCAGTTGTGGAGGCCCGGCAGTACCGCGTGGTCGGTGGCGTCCACCACCCTTGCCGATTCGCTGGCCGCCTCAAGCTCGATCGCCGTGCCCACCGCCACGATCGTGTCGTCCTCGACCAGCACGCTGCCGGGGTCGAAGACCGTACGTGATCCGTCCATGGGCAGGACGATGCCGCCGCGGATGAGAAGGCGATCGTTCATTCGGTTGCTCCTGTCGGGTATCGAACGGTGGGGAAGGCGCGTGCCGGCGGATCGAACGATAGCCGGGGGTTCGACCGGGCCACGATAATCCGGACCCATGAGCGCAAGGGTTCCGAATCCGCTCCGCCGGAGCGTTCACCGTTTCACGGACAACCCAGGGTCAGTGGGCAACGCGGTGCGGTTGATCGTGGGCGTGATGGCGTTTGACGCCGCCGGCGCGTACGGCGTAGCCTGCTGTGTGTACCGACATGTGTCGGTACAGGAGGTCGCGAGATGGCACAGGTCCGAGCGCTCGAGATCCGCACCGCGCGGGATCGCCTCGGGCTGTCACGCGAGCTGCTGTCGCGTGTGCTCGACGTCAGCACGCGGAGCGTGGAACGCTGGGAGGCGCGGGGCTCGACTGCGGCCAGCGCGGAGACGCGGCGCCGTCTGGCGACCGTCGCGGAGATCGCCGATCTCGCACGCGAGGTGTATGGCGACGACGTTGCTGCCTTCATGTCGACGCCACGCCGAAGCCTCGGCATGCGGACGCCGCGCGAGGCGATGGTCCATGGCGACGTCGAGGCCGTGCGCCAGGTCCTCATCGACGCGCTGGAAGGCCACTGGTCCTAGCGGATGCTCGCCGACCTGGTCGTACCCTGGTCGGGCCGGCTCCTCCGGCATCGCCCCAAGGGCTCCAGCTGTTCGGTGCTCGATGATGCGTACCTCGGGATCGCCGCCGACAACCGCTGGAGCGCTTCCGGCGTCCGGGCCTTCTACTTCGCGTCGGACATCGCCGTGATCGTCGCCGAGTACGCCCGCCACATCGAGACGGATGTTCCCGGCGGGCACGCCGACCGCCTCGAGCGGTCCGTCTTCCGTGTGCCGGTCATGCTCGAGCGCGTGCTCGATCTCAGGGACCCCTCGGTCGTCGCCGCGATGGGCGCTTCCCCGATCAATGCGTGGATCCTCGACCTCGCCGTGACACAGGCCGCGGCAGGCCACCTGCTCGCGCAGGTCCCCAACCTCCAGGGTCTCGTCGTGCCCTCGGTCGCGTTCCTGGACAGGCACGATCGCTTCAACGTCGTGGTCTACCGCGACGCGGTCGACCCCGCAGTGGTCTTCGACACGCCCGAGTTCGATTGCAACATGACGCTCGCCGCCGAGGGCCGCTGACACTCTCCGGACTCAGGGCGGCGCGCTCTGATCGGCGAAGCGGAATGCCGTGCCGGACACATGGCCGGCCGTCACGTCAGGCCCGGGCCGCCTGGTCCTCGACGCGCGCGGCGGAGAGGTCCACCATGCGAAGGTCGCCTGCGGGCACAGTGGAGCAAGGCGAGCGGGGGGAGCCACGATGTCGATTCGCCAGCGCAGTGTGCGAGGGAGCGCCTGGCGCGCGGTCGTGCTGACCTGCGTCGTCGCGGGCTGCGGGTCGTCGTCTGCCGCGCCGCCGGCGATGCCAACGGTCAGCGCCACGCCCGTGATCGAATCACCGGCTCTCCCAGCCTCTGCTCCACTACCAGCCGCCGCCACTGCTGCCGCCTCTACTGGCGCCGCGTCAGCTCCGGCCACGCCCGTGATCGACGTGGACGACAACGCCCTGCCAGGAGGTGGAGGCGCGGGAGCGCTGCCCACGCCCGTTGCGACGAGGGCACCGAGCACGTCGGCCGCCGGCCACCTGCCCGGCGAGCCCGATCCCACCTTCACGCCGGGCGCTTTCAACCCAGCCGTCACGCAGGCGACGATCGGGTCGACGATCTGCGTCTCCGGCTGGACGGCCACCGTGCGCCCGCCGTCGTCGTACACCACATCCCTCAAGGTCGAGCAGATCGGCGAGTACGGCTACACCGACACACGGACCTCGTCGTACGAGGAGGACCACCTCATCCCGCTCGAGCTGGGCGGCGCACCGTCCGATCCGCGCAACCTGTGGCCCGAACCGTACACCGCCACGTTGCCCGACGGTCGCAACGCCGGCGCGCGGGTGAAGGACGAGTACGAGACCGACCTCAAGAAGGACGTCTGCGCGGGGACGATGACCCTCGCCCAGGCCCGCCAGCGCATCGGCGACGACTGGGTGCACTACTTCTACGCCATCCCGCTCGGCGTGAGCGCGACCGCCGCGCCCGGCCGGACCCCGGCAGCCACACCCAGGCCGACGGTGGCCCCAGCACCTGCGGGGACGCCCGTCCCGCAGGCGGGCTCGCTCTCGGTGCGCTTCGTCAGCCTGCCGGACCCGGCCGTGCCGGGCTCGACCGCCACGCTGACGGCGGTGACTGCCCCCGGCGCGGTCTGCTCGGCGATGGTCACCTGGCCGTCGGGGACCGTCTCGACCGCCGCGGGGCTGAAACCCACGCCGACTGCCGGGTCAGACGGTGTCGTCTCGTGGACCTGGAACGTGGGGTCGCGCACGAAGCCGGGTACGGCGACGGCCCGGGTCACGTGCACGCTGGGCGGTTCGGCCAGCGCCACAGCACACTTCCCGGTCGCGTGACACCGCAGACCACGGCATAAAACTCGCCCGCGAGGCTGCGGCCGCATCCCTGTGCCATACAAGCTGGCACGACGGCGTGCCAGGCTGGCGGCGCATGATGGGAAGGAGGCAGGAGAAGGAGAACCACATCCTGCTGGCCATCGCCGTCACGATCCTTGCCTTCCTCAACCATGAGGATGGGGACGACGAGGACGACGGCTGGGAGTGAGCGCAGCGTCGCTCACGCTGGAGGGAACATGCCGGGGGGCGTGGGCATGGGAATGAGCGCGTCGCCGGTCGCGACGGAGGGAATGTGCCGGGGGGCGTCGGCATGACAGGCGACGAGCGTCCGCCGCTGACGCCCGAGCAGCGCCGCATCGTCGAGTGGGGCGAAGGCCCGCTCGTCGTCGTGGCGGGCGCGGGGTCCGGCAAGACCCGCGTGATCGTCGAGCGCGTGCGCTGGCTGCTGGAGACGCAGGGGAACGCACGACCCGCTCCCGGCGGTACGCTCGTCTGCCCGGAGCCTCCCGCGCCCGACCCGGACGCGCCACCGTTCGCCGGGCCGCTCCTTCCCGAGCAGTGCCTCGTCCTGACATACAACGTGAAGGCGGCGCAGGAGCTGCGCGACAGGCTGGACTCAACGGTCGGACCGGCAGCGCGCAGCCGGATGACGGTGGCGAACTTCCACTCGTTCTGCAGCCAGATCCTCGCCGACTGCAGCGCGGAGGCCGGGCTCCCGGCCAGCGCCGACGTCCTCGACGGTGTCGGGCAGCTTCTCCTCCTGCGCGACCTGCGCCCCTCCCTGCCCCTCCTGTACCACGCGGGCGGCGGCAACCCGACGTACTGGCTCGGCGCCTTCGTCGACTTCATCAACCGGGCGAAGGACGAGCTCGTCACCCCCGACGCACTGGATGCATTCGCGGCGGCCGAGCGGGCCGTCTTCGAGGAGCGGCATGGGAGCTACGCCGACGCCCTGGCCCGCCTCCAGGCTCTGGGGAACTTCGCCCCGCTCCGCTCCGTGCGCGCCGCGTATGCCAACCTCCGGGGTGCCGAGCGGGCACGCCGAGCGGGCGACCCGGATGCCGATCCCGACGAGGACGAGGTGGAGCGGCTCGCCGAGCGAGAAGCCAGGCGGACGGTGCTCGGCACGGGCGCGCTCTCATCACGCGCGGTGCTCGACGAGCAGACGCTCGACGCGATCGACGCCCTCGCCCCGACGTACGTCACCGACGCGGCGGCGCTCGAAGTGCTTCGTCTCTCGGAGCTCGCGCTGGTGTACCGCGCGTACGAGGAGGAGCTGGCGCGCCGGGGTGCGCTCGACTTCGGCTCGCAGATCGC
>JBJKRK010000375.1:0-20314 GCA_046704705.1 Candidatus Limnocylindrales bacterium
CGCTGCCACGAGCAGCGGGACGAGCGCCCGACCGATCACGCCGGTCGCGCCCGCGACGAAGATCCGCACGCTCTGCCTCGCTCGCTTTTCGACCTGCTCCGGACCGAGGCCTCGGTCGACCTCGCGCCGTCGTCCGCGACGGCGGCAGGGAGGATGCACGGAGCATAGTCGAGCACGCACGGTCAGGGGCGGTTCAGCGCCCGAGACGCTGCGCTCGAACCGCCGCGGGCATGTGCACGATGGATGTCGGCACCACCCCGCCAGATCGGTCAGCTCCAGATCGGTCAACTCCAGATCGGTCAGCTATCGAACGGAACGCGCTGCAGTGAGGCAGCACACTCAGGGCGTCGATGCGGGACGCGCCCGCCGACATCGAGCATGTACTGGAGAGACCGTCGATGGTCGGAACCACAGCACAACCAGGGACAACCGGGGCTCCTCGAGGACACACCGAGCGAATCGAGTATCGGGTGGAGCGGCTCCCCTTCACGGCTCACCCGCAGGAGCACATGGACCAGCTCGTCGACCGCCTGAACGCTCTGGGGCGCGAGGGCTGGCGGGTGATGGGCGTCGACCTCGCCGACCGGGGTCTCTACTACCCGGGCGAGGAGGTGGCGCCGCCGCGGCCGGTCCTGTTGATGCGCGAGGTCGTGGACTAGGTCGCCGCGAGTCGCAGCGGCCCAGCGATCGGGGGTCGTGGCGGGCGGGACGGGACGCATGCGGGCCAGACGATCCACGCCCGGCGGCAGTCCCGTCAGGTGGAGGAGGTCCGCTGGTCCTCAGATGCCGCCCCGCGGGGCGCCCAGAGCGGATACTCGAGCCCGGCCAGCCGGTTGATCGCGATCCCCTGGCAGACGAGGAGCAGCACGCCCAGCATCAGCACCGCGAGCTGCTCCGGCGTGTGCAGGATGCCCAGGCTCACGATGAGCGTCGTCGCGCCGGCCGGGGGATGCGGCACACGCAGCCAGACCATGAACCCCGCGGTGAGCCCGAGGGAAAGGGCCGCCGCCCCCACGCGGGCAGCCGTCACCCCGGTGGTCACGGCCGGCCCCGCATCCCGCAGCCCGAAGAGGACGAGCGCGAGGTAGCCGGCGAGGACGCCGACCAGGTGTCCGCTGACGGTGTTGCGTGGCGAGGCGGACGCGGCGTGCGGCGTATAGAAGAGCAGGAACGCGGTTGGGCCGAGCGAAGGGAAGACGAGCGGCTGGTCGGTCAGCCACGCGGCGGCGGACATCAGGCCGATCGAGATGCAGCCATTGATCAGCGCGAAGGCGCCGAGCACGGCAACCGAGTTGTAGCGGCCGGTCAGCGCGGGCAGCCGAAGACGATCCGCCAGGCCGAGGACGACATCGGACATCCGCCCGCCGATCGGATAGCGAGGATCATGCCGATGCGAGGGCGGCGGGCTCACCGCGCGGCCCGGTCCGCCGCGCGGGCGCGGTACCCGCGGTAGAGGATCCAGGGCCGTCCCAGATAGAGGATCGGGTAGCTCCAGGCGTGGACGAGCCGGCTGAACGGCCAGAGCGCGAAGAGCAGCCAGGCCGTGATGACGTGGAGCTGGTAGACGAGCGGCGCCGAGACCATCAGCCCGGGCTGCGGGTCGGCCAGGAACAGGCCACGGAACCAGACCGCGACCGTCGCGCGGTAGTCGTAGCCGCCGCCCAGGAAGTTCACCCCCGCTGTCTCGAGCATGCCCAGGCCGATGGTCAGCGTGAGGAGCGCGTACACCGCGAGGTCCATGCGCGTCGTCGTGACGGCGACGCGGGGGACCGTGATCCGCCGGTACAGCAGGATGACGAAGCCGACCACGACGGCGGTCCCAGCCGCCGTGCCCGCCAGCGCCGAGAGCCAGTGGTAGTCGGTCTCCGTGATGCCCAGCGCGGCGGTCCAGCTTTCCGGGACGAGGATGCCCAGGATGTGCCCGCCGATCGCCGCGAACGCGCCGTAGTGGAAGAGCGGGCTTCCGATCGAGAGCAGCCGCCGCTCCATCAGCTGGCTCGAGCGGCTCGTCCAGCCGAACTGGTCGTGGCGCCAGCGCCAGGCATGCCCCACCACGAACGTCGTCAGCGCGACATACGGCAGCGCGATCCAGAAGACGAGCGTCAGCCCGCTCACCGGCGCGCGCCCTCCTCGCGCTTGAGGGGCGCGGTCGACGCCATACGTCCCTGAGCCCCGCCTCTCCCGGGCCACGCACCACCGACCGGATCCAGGGGCGCTCCGGTGACGGGCGGCATCACCTCAGGCGGGGCGAAGGGCTCGAGCCCAACCTGTTCGTCCGGCGGACCCTCCGCGGCCAGCCTGCGCACCGCGCCCTGCTCGGCGCGCGTCATTCCAGGCAGTCCGGCCACAACGGCGTCGAGCAGGTGCACGTACGGGCTCCCGTACGAGCGCAGCCCGAGGCGCAGGAGCTCGAGGGATGCGCGGAACTCGCCGAGCACGGCCTCGCCGTAGCCGGCGGGGGCGCGGGCGCCGAACTCGAGCATCAGGGGGAGGTAGTCGGGCAGCTCGCGCGAGGTGAGCTCCCAGCCGGCAGCCTCGTACAGCTGCTTCAGGCGCAGGAACGTCATCCCGCGCTGGCGCCGGTCGCCGTAGAGGTAGTGGCTGAGGTACAGCCCGCAGCCTTTCTGCAGATCGAACGTCGCGACGTAGTCGCGCCGCAGCTCTGCCGGCGAGGCGCCCGACCAGTACGCGAGAAACCGGCCGACGGCTGCGCGCTGCGTTCCATCCGGGATCTCCGCCGCGGCCGCGAGCACGGCCTCGCGCTCCTCCAGCAACCCGGGCTCGGGGTAGCGCAGGAGCAGCGACACGAGCGCGTAGCAGTCGGCGTGGCGATCCAGCCCGGCTGCAGGAGCCCCGGTCACCGCGCACTCCCCTCCCCGCTCGCCGGGCGGTCGGGCCAGACGAAGAGGTCCGGTCGCGTCGAGGACGCGGGGCCGGAAGGCGCAGTCGGCACCGACACAGGACCCGGGGCAGGACGCGGCGTCCCGGGCGGGTCGAGCTGCACGAGCTCCTGGCGATACGCCTGCGCCGTCGAGCTGAACTGGCCCTCGTAGTCGACGCTGCAGCCCGTATCGGTGTCGGTCGCGCCGAGGAGCCGGTCGGCGGTCTCCCGGTGCGCCGGCGGCACGACGTACCGGTCCTCGTACGGCGCGATGGCGAGCAGTCGGTACAGCGCCTCCATGTCGGGCACGTCCATGCCGACCGAGGCGGGAATCGTGGGGTCGGTGACCCCCTCCACCTCCCGGCGGCGCATGTACGCGCGCATCGCGGTGAGCCGGCGCAGGACCGACCGGATCGTTTCGTGGTCGCCGGCGGCGAGCAGGTTCGCCAGGTAGCCGATCGGGATGCGCATGTCGTCGATCGCGTGGAAGACGTCGTCGGCGTCCGCGACCATCGCTGCGGCGGCGTCCGCAGCGCCAGCACCTCCCCCGTCGCCGGCCGCGGACGCGGCGCCCGATTCGGACGATGCTCGGCCCACGGCGTCGAGCAGCGGCGAGAGCGGGGGCACGTACCAGACCATGGGGAGCGTGCGGAACTCCGGATGCAGCGGGAGCGCCACCCCGAAGCGCACGGCGAGCGCATAGATGGGCGACCGGCGCGCCGCCTCGAGCCAGTCCTCGGGGATGCCGTCGCGCAGCGCCTGTGCGCGCACCGCCGGATCGGTGGGATCGAGCAGGATGTCGAGCTGCGCCCTCCGCAGCCGCCGCGGGTCGCGCTCGGATGCCGCGGCCTCGACGCGGTCCGCGTCGTACAGCACCAGGCCGACGTAGCGCAGCCGGCCGACGCAGGTCTCCGAGCAGACCGTCGTCTGTCCGACCTCGATGCGCGGGTAGCAGAAGGTGCACTTCTCGGCCTTGCCGGTCTTGTGGTTGAAGTACACCTTCTTGTACGGGCAGCCCGACACACAGAAGCGCCAGCCGCGGCACTTGTCCTGGTCGACCAGGACGATCCCGTCCTCCTCGCGCTTGTACATCGCGCCCGACGGGCACGAGGCCACGCACGAAGGGTTCAGGCAGTGCTCGCAGATGCGGGGCAGGTAGAACATGAAGGCCTGCTCGTACTCGAACTGCACCTGGCGCTCGAGCTCCCGCAGGTTCGGGTCGGCCGAGGCAGTCTCCGGGGCGCCCGCCAGGTCGTCCTCCCAGTTCGTGCCCCAGGCGGGCTGGATCGGGCGGCCGGTGAGCTGCGAGCGGGCGCTCGCGACCGGGTCGTGCTCGGACAGCGGCGCCGTGAAGAGCGTCTCGTAGTCGTACGTCCAGGGCTCGTAGTAGTCGTCGAGCGACGGCAGGTCGGGGTTGGCGAAGACGGTCAGGATGCGGCGGATCCAGCCCCCGCCCCTGAGCTGCAGCTTCCCCTTCCGGTCGAGCGCCCAGCCGCCATGCCAGCGGTCCTGGTCCTCATAGCGACGCGGGTAGCCCAACCCCGGCTTCGTTTCGACGTTGTTGAACCAGATGTACTCGGTGCCGGAGCGGTTCGTCCAGACCTGCTTGCAGGTGACGCTGCAGGTGTGACAGCCGATGCACTTGTCGAGGTTCATCACCATGCCGACGTTGGCCATCACGCGCATGGTGGGTGCCCTCGCTCGGTGGTGCGGTGCGCCTGCGCGCAGGTCCGGACAGGGGTCGCGCGCACGGCTCAGAACTCCGGCGCGGTGCGCCGCTTGCGGAGCACCGTCCACTCGTCACGCTGGCTCCCCGTCGGGCCGTAGTAGTTGAAACCCCAGGAGAGCTGCGCGTAGCCGCCGATCATGTGGGTCGGCTTCAGCACCAGGCGCGTGAGCGAGTTGTCGGTGCCGCCGCGATTGCCGGTGCGCTCGCTGCGCGGCGTCTGCAGGTGCCGATCCTTCGCGTGGTACATGAAGCAGACGCCCGCGGGCAGACGGTGCGTGACGACCGCCCGGCACGCAACGACACCATTCCGGTTGTACGCCTCGATCCAGTCGTTGTCGCGGACGTCGATGCGCGCGGCGTCCTCACGGCTCATCCAGATCACCGGGCCGCCCCGGAAGAGCGTGAGCATGTGGAGGTTGTCGAGGTACTCGGAGTGGATCGACCACTTCGAGTGCGGGGTGAGGTAGCGGACGGTGACCTCCACGCCGCCGCCTGCGCCCTCCACGCCGTCGCCGGCGCCCTCCGTGCCGTCGCCACGGCCGTCCCCTCGGGTGCCTCCACGCTTCCCGGCCTGCCCCGCGAGTGCGGCCCCGAAATGCCGGCGGATGTCGAGCGGCGGCCGGTAGGCCGGCAGCCCCTCACCGAGCTCGAGCATCCAGGCGTGGTCTAGGTAGAAGTGCTGCCTGCCCGAGAGAGTGTGCCAGGGCAGGCCCCGCTCGACGTTCTGCGTGAAGGGGGCGTAGCGCCGGTCCTCGGCCTCGATTCCTGACCATTCCGCGGAGGTGATCACGGTGCGCGGCTGTGCCTGCGTGTCGGCGAAGGTCACGCGGTCGCCGGCCCGAACTCCCGCCAGGTCGGCCAGGGGCACACCGGCGCGACCCTCCAGGGCGCGGAAGCTCTCCACCGCGAGCCGGCCGTTGGTGGTGCCGGAGAGCGCGAGGATCGCCTCGCACACCTGCTCGGGGCGCTCGAGCGAGGGACGGCCCGCCGCCACGCCCGTGGGGACGCGGCCGTTCATCCGGGCGAGCTCCTCCACCTCGAGGTCGGGTTTCCAGCTCACGCCCTTCGTCGTCGTGCCGAGCTTCTCGACGAGCGGCCCGAGCGCCACGAGCTGCTCGGCCACCGCGCCGTAGTCACGCTCGACGATGACGAAACGGGGCATCGTCCGGCCGGGGACGGGCTCGCACTCCCCCTTCGCCCAATCGCGCACGACGCCGTCCGGCTGGGCGAGCTCGTCGGGCGTGTCGTGCAGCAACGGCACCGCGAGCAGGTCGCGCCGCACCCCCAGGTGCCGGCGCGCCAGGCGGGCGAACACCTCCGCGATCGTGTGGAACGTGTCCCAGTCGGAGCGCGCCTCCCAGGGCGGCGTGATCGCCGGGTTGAAGCTGTTCACGAAGGGGTGCATGTCGGTGGTCGAGAGGTCGTACTTCTCGTACCAGGTCGCGGCGGGCAGCACGACGTCCGAGAAGAGGCATGTCCCGGTCATGCGGAAGTCGGCACTGACGAGGAGATCGAGCTTGCCCTTCGGGGCCTCGTCGCGCCAGACGACCTCGGCCGGCCGGAGATCGGGCGGCGACTCCGCCGCGCGGACCTGCTCGGTCGGCGCGCCCAAGAGGTGCTTGAGGAAGTACTCGTGGCCCTTCCCCGACGAGGTGAGGAGGTTGGCCCGCCAGACAGTGAGCACGCGGGGAAAGTTCGCCGGATCGTCGGGATCCTGGGCGGCGAAGCGGAGGCGTCCGGCGCGCAACTCCGCCACGACGTGCTCGGCCGGCGCCTTCCCGGCCCGTTCCGCCTCGTCGACGAGATCGAGCGGGTTGCGGTCGAAGGCGGGATGCGCCGGCAGCCAGCCCATCCGTGCCGCCTGCAGGTTGCAGTCGACGAAGCTGCGTCCCCTGAACAGCCCCTGCCCGAGCGGCGAGGCGACTTCGTCGGCGCCGAACCCCTCGTAACGCCACTGATCGGTGGCCAGGTGCCAGAAGGGGGTCCCGGCCTGATGGCGGGTGGGGCGCACCCAGTCGGCCGCAAATGCGACGGTCGACCAGCCGGTGAAGGGGCGCACCTTCTCCTGGCCCACGTAGTGCGCCCAGCCGCCCCCGTTGCGTCCCTCGCACCCGCAGAGGAGAAGCAGCGCGAGGAAGCTGCGGTAGATCTCGTCCGAGTGGTACCAGTGGTTCGTGCCCGCGCCCATCGCGATCATCGAGCGACCCTGTGTCAGCTCGGCGTTGCGGGCGAACTCACGGGCAATGCGCACCACTGCGCGCGCATCGACCGAGGTGATCGGCTCCTGCCATGCCGGTGTGTACGGCTGCGACGCGTCATCGTAGCCCGACGGCCAATCGCCCGGAAGCCCCTCCCGCCCCACGCCGTACTGGGCGAGCAGCAGGTCGAAGACGGTCGTCACGAGCCGGCCGCCGACCCGGCGGACGGGGACGCCCCGGCGCATCGCGCTCCCGCCCTCGGTTGGTCCGATGTCGAAGCGCGGCAGGTCGACCGGGACGAGGTCCTCGTGGCGGCCGAGCAGGCTGAGCGCCGGGACGGTCTCGCCCAGCTCGAGGTTCCAGCGGCCCTCGCCCTCCGGCCCGTGTCGGAAACCGAGCGAGCCGTTGGGGACCGCCGGCCCTTCCCCCGCCTCGTCCCAGACGACCGTCTTCCAGGCGGCGTTCTCACCTGCCGCTGCGCCCGGGACCTCGCCCGTGTCGAGGTCGGCGGCGTGGAGGAAGCGGTCCGGCAGGTACGCGTCCCCGCGCTGGCGCAGCGTCACCAGGCAGGGCAGATCGGTGAAGCGGCGTGCGTAGTCGCGGAAGTACGGCACCTCCCGCCGGAGGTAGAACTCGGTCAGGATGACGTGCCCCATCGCCATGGCCAGGGCGGCGTCGGTGCCGGGCTGGGCCGGCAGCCAGTCGTCGGCGAACTTCGTGTGGTCGGAGTAGTCGGGCGAGACGACGACGACCTTCTGGCCCCGGTAGCGCGCCTCGGTCATGAAGTGCGCGTCGGGCGTGCGCGTGATCGGCAGGTTCGTGCCCCACACGATCAGGTACCCGGCGTTCCACCAGTCGCCCGACTCGGGCACGTCGGTCTGGTCACCGAAAACCTGCGGCGAGGCGGGCGGCAGGTCGGCGTACCAGTCGTAGAAGGAGAGGATCGTGCCGCCGATGAGCGAGAGGAACCGCGTCCCCGCCGCGTACGACACCATCGACATCGCGGGGATCGGCGAGAAGCCGACGACCCGGTCGGGGCCGTACCGCTTGATGGTGTAGACGTGCGCGGCGGCGACGAGCTCGGCGACCTCGTCCCAGGAGGCGCGCTCGAAGCCGCCTTTGCCGCGCTGCTCCTTGTACGTGCGCGCGCGCTCCGGGTCCTCGACGATCGAGCCCCAGGCGGTCACCGGATCACCCTCCCTGGCGAGCGCCGCACGCCAGAGCTCGAGCAGCGAGCCCCGGACGTAGGGGTACTTCACCCGCAGCGGGGAGTACGTGTACCAGGAGAACGACGCGCCCCGCGGGCAGCCGCGTGGCTCGTACGCCGGCATGTCCGGGCCGACCGAGGGGTAGTCGACGGCCTGTGTTTCCCAGGTGATGAAGCCGTCCTTGACGTACACCTGCCAGGAGCAGGAGCCGGTGCAGTTCACGCCGTGCGTGGAACGCACGACCCGGTCGTGCTTCCAGCGGTCGCGGTAGAAGGACTCCCACTCGCGCCCACCGCGCGTCAGGAGGCTCCAGTCCTCGGCCGAGAGCGCGCCGCGCTTGAAGTAGGCGTGCGTTCGGGCCAAGAGGCCTTCGAGGCCGGCGGCACGGTCCGCTGCGGCGGGAGGCTTGGCTGGAGCGGCAGTGCGATTCACGGAGGGGCCCACCACCGCATGCGATTCTACGCGGGCGAGTCGAACCGGTTTGTCCGACACCTGACAGTCCTCCCGCTCACCCGGACTTCATGACGCGTCCGGCGCCGACGACGGGCTGCCACCACTCAGCGGTCGGCCTCCCGGCGAAAGGTGACGCGGTAGTCTCCCCCATCGATCGGCTCGGTGGCATGTCCGAAGCCCCGCATGGCCAGCACCTGGTAGAGCGGCACGGGCTCGAGCGACGCGAGCAACTCGAGGTCTTCAGTGGGCCCGAGTGCCTCCACTGCAGCCATGATCTCGCTGAATGGCTCGCCTCCGGCAGCGAGGATCGGGCGGACGTCCAGGATCGCCACAGCGGTACCTCCTCAGGGCCAGCCGAGTTCACGCCTGGCCAGCTCGCTCATGAACGTGGGGTCCCAGCGCGGCTCCCAGACGAGCTCGACATCCAGCCGATCTTCTCGCACGCCGGGGATCAGGCTGAGCGCCCGAGTCACGGCATCGGGCAGGCTGTCGCTCATCGGGCAACCCGGTGTGGTGAGCGACATGCGGACTCGCACGGCGCCGTCGCTGACGGACAGCTCGTAGACCAGGCCCAGGTTGACCAGGTCGATCCCGATCTCGGGATCGTAGACCTGCCCCAGCACCTCCCACGCCCGACGGGCGATCTCCTCGTCGGAGACGCGCGACGGGCGGGTGGGGGTTGGTTCGATCATGCTGCGGTTCCCCTCACGCACGACGCTCTGCCTCGTGGCCCCGCTGTGCCCTTCACGCGACGGTCTCGCTCACGGCACGTCCCGGCGACGGTGCGACCAGGAGCGGCGCGCCGAGGCGAAGCAACGTGCCGGCGTAGATGCCGGCGCCGCCGAGGTAGCCGAGACCGGCGACCTCGACGATCGGGGTCGCGCCGACGAGCAGTCCGACACCCACCCCCACCAGGCCGAGGAGCAGGAGCCCGAACGAGGTCCAGGCGAGACGCGGGTCGAGCAGCTCGCGCAGCAGTGGGACCCGCTGCGCGCCAGCGAGCTCGCTGTACCGCCGCAGCCACACGAGGAACGGCACGATCTTGTACGAGTTGCCGACGATCGAGAACCCGAACCAGCCGGCGACGGCGATCCAGCCGTACGCCACTGCCCACGACCGGGACGGGGCGTGACCGCTCGCGAGCACCAGCCCGAGGCTCGCGGCCGCGAGCAGCGCGCCAAACGCCACGATCGTGTGCCACTGCTCCAGCGAGATCTGCCTGCGGCGGCGGTGCCGGAGGAGCCGACCCATGTCGGCGACGAACAGGAGCGCCGAGAGTGCCAGCAGCGTCGCGAAAGCGAGCACCAGCGGGCTGCCAGGCACGAAGATCAGCGAGCCCGCGAACCCGAGCAGACCTGCGTTCCACAGCCCCAGGTTGGCCAGCGCCAGGCGATGCCCGTGGCCGTGCGCCAGCGAGAACATCGCCGTGAGCTTGTACGAGACGCCCATCAACGTGAGGCTCAGCCACCCCGCCAGCCCGAGATGCACGTGTGCGGCGAGCATCGGGTCGGTGATCTCGAACCACCCGAAGCGCCAGTCGAGCGCATACATCAGCCCGAAGCCGATCGTCGCGAGGAGCCAGAGCAGTCCGGCCAGCACGTACCAGGCCATGGGGTGCCACTCTCGCACCGTCCCGAAGCTCCGCAACAGCGCACTGGCGAAGTGGGCGATCCCACCCACGGCCAGCACGCCGAAGGCGGCGACGCCGGGCGTCCAGTCCAGGTAGAAGCTCGGCACGAAGCCCCCGACCGCGACCAGGTAGAGCCAGAAGTTCCAGCGGGCAAGCCGCTCGCTCGTCGCCCGCGCGGCGAGCGCGACCGGGAACAGCTGGTAGAGCGCGCCCATCATCGTCATCGTGATCCAGCCGAGGACGGCCACGTGCGTCAGGGCGAAGACATGCGGGTCGTCGTTCGTGCGAATGAGGGTCGGGGCGAGCAGCGGGACGCCGGCCGCGAAGACGACGAACGCGACTGCCCCCGCGAGCAGGTAGCGCATCGTCACGTCCGGGGCAGGTGCCCGCTGGCTTGCGGGGCGCTCAGGAGAGATGCTCATTTGCACGACGATCATAGTAGATACCTTGAGCGATGTAAAATCGCGGCATGATGACCGTCGTGGGGCGAGAGGTCGGCCTGCACCGAGCCCTCGCCGACCCGCATCGCGTGCGGATCCTCGAGCTGCTGCGCACCGCCGGGCCGCAGGACGCGCGTGAGCTCGGGCGCGCCCTGGGGCTGCATCCCAACACCGTGCGTTCGCACGCTGCGCTCCTGCGTTCCGCCGGCCTCGTCCGGAGTGCAGCGCCCCGACAGGGCGGCCCGGGCAGGCCACGGGTCCTCTACGAGGCCGTCGACGCGTCGCCGGAGGCTCAGGCCGGCGAGCCCGGGTACCAGCTCCTGGCGCAGATCCTCGCCAGCCACCTCGCCGGCACCGATCCGGAGCCAGCTGCCGCGGCTCGCGAGGCCGGCAGGGCCTGGGGGCGGTTTCTCCTGCCGCCGGCACAGCCATTCGCCCCGACGACCATCGAGGCGAGCACCGAGCGCGTCGCGGAACTCCTGGATACCCTGGGGTTCGTGCCGGAAGTGCGCCGGGACGACGGCCTTCGTGTCCTTCTGCATCGGTGTCCGTTTCGAGAGGCCGCGCTCGCGAACCAGACGGTGGTCTGCGCGGTCCACCTGGGACTCCTGCAGGGTGCGCTGGAAGAGATACGTGCGCCGCTCACGGCAACCCGCCTCGACCCATGGGTGGAGCCGATGCTCTGCGTCGCCCACCTCGAGGCCGCGGCGACGCCAGCGGCAGAGCAGCGGGCGGCGCGGCGCGGGCGGGACCCGCACCCCGGTTCGTGATGTCCGTGCAGTGGCGCGGGGAACGCGGCCCGGCCCGGCCCGCACCACGTCCGTTCGCGATGCATGGCCTGCAGCGCGACGTCGCGCGTCTTACCCGAGCCGGCGCTCGATCTCCTCGGCGATGACCTGCGCCTGGTTGTGCGCCGCATCGCGCGCGCCGTACACGAGGGTGAGCGTGCCGGCACGGGCACGTTCGGCCAGCGCGTCGAGGAGGGCCGCCTGCTCGGGGGCGGCGAGTTCGCTGCGGTAGCGCCTCCGGAACTCCTCCCAGCGCGATGGGTCGTGGCCGAACCAGCGGCGCAGGGCCTCGCTCGGGCCGAGCTCCCGCATCCACGCGCCGAGCTGCAGCGCCTCGCGCGAGCGACCACGGGGCCAGACCCGGTCGACGAGCACGCGGTAGCCGTCGTCCGGTGCCGGCGGATCGTAGGCGCGGCGCAGCCGCAGGGTGGACGCGCCGCTCATTCCGGCCACGGGACTTCGTCGGCGCAGGCGGAACCGTCCAGCGCGACAAAACGGCACCACTCCGTCGTCTCGCCGGGAGCGATCAACCCACCCGCCTCCGCGGCGAACGAGCCCGCCCGCGGCGCGCCGTACCGGTCGAGGACGAGGAGCAGGAGGTCTTCCTGGGGAGCACCCACGTGCGCCGCCACCAGACGTCGCCAGGCGCCGTCCGGGTCACACAGGAGCGTCGTCCCGGCCGGCAGATCGTCGAGCCACGCCTGCGCATTCGTCGGTTCGTCCGTCAGCACGACGATGGGTTCCGCCCCCACCTCGACCAGCGGCGCCTGCTGCGACGCGAGCTGCTTGGCGTACCCCAGGCAGGCGAGGCAGCCCGCGCCGTGCGCGAAGAAGAGCGCCGCCTGGCGCCGCGTGCGGAGCTGCTCGAGGGAGAACGACGTTCCCTGCGCGGTCGAGAGCGTGCGAAGGGGAACCGGGCGGCCCGCCAGCGTGCCGTGGAACTGCACCGCGCGGGGCGACGCGCACCGGTAGCCGGCCCGGGCGACGAGTTCCTCGAGCCGCTCGATGGAGGGCTCGGCGGCGACGAGGTCGTCGCGCCCCACGACGAGGGTGGGCGTCACGCGTCGCCCGCCGTTCAGCTCGAGCACCCGCGCGAGGCCGTCCGGCTCGGCGTCGATGTCGACGTCGCGAAAGGGGATCCCCAGCGCACGCAGGCGGCTGCGCGTGATCGCCGTGTCCTCGCAGGACAGCGCACCGTACACGGTCACGGCCAGCGCCCGCGGCACTCCGACGCCCGCGACGGCCGGGCTTGCGGCGCGCTCAGCGGCGCCGGCTGCGGATTTCGATCGTGCCATCGGTGATGCGCACCTCGTAGGCGGGCTGGGGGAAGGTGGCGGGACCGCGCAGCACTGCACCGTCCTCGGTCCGGAACCGCGACCCGTGCCAGGGACAGGTCACGACGGCGCCGTCCAGGCTCCCCTCGTGGAGCGGCCCGCCGGCGTGGGAACAGACATCGCCGATCGCCCGCACGGTCTCGCCCGCGCGAACGAGCAGCACTGGACAGCCGGCCGCCTCCGCGTGGTTCAGCCCTTCCCGGAGACCCGACAGCGTTCCCACAGGGGTGAAGTCTGCAACCTCCTCGCGGAAGGCGTTGTGGTCGACCATCGAGCCGAAGGCGAACGCCATCTCGCCGCCCAGATACCCGCCGGCGACGAGGCCGATGAAGCCCACGAAGCCGACGATGCGCCCGGGCGCCCCGTCGAGCGGCCCGGCCAGGCGCAGGATCCCGCTGATCACGTAGAGGAGCGAGACCGCGAGCATCACGAGCCCGTGCACGATACCCACGCGCTGCTCCAGGCCGTACGTGTCCTTCCAGTCGGTCAGGCCGCTCGCCACCGACGCGAGGGCCGCCAGCACGCCCAGCCAGAGGGCGATCTCGGCGGCCGCCGCGACGGACGGAGCGGGGCGCCAGATCCCCCACAGGTCGAGGACGAGCACGCTCGTCCAGGCGCCGATGGCGACGTCGGTGGCCATGGGGTGGAGCGGATGGCCCAGCCAGGTGCCGTTGAAGACGCCCTGGAGGGGCCGCGCGGCGCGGTAGAAGGCATTGACTGTGCGCGCCAGGGTTCCCGCCGGGCGGTCCCACGCCTTGGCGTTCGCGAAGAGACGCTCAACCAGCGGCGATGCCACCACTCACGCTTCCGTCGGACTCGTACGGCCATCGGCCGCAAAGATCGGCCGGACCGGCCACCGGGCGAGCGAACGGTACCTCGTCAATCGGCCTTTCGTCGGTCATCTGGCTGACAGAACTTCGGCCGCCGTGTCGGCGGAGCAGCCGTGCCGCGGCCTCAAGCAGCGAGCGCCGCAGCCTGCTCGAGCTCGGCGAAGAGCCGCTCCGCCGCGTCCGCCGTCAGCCGCTCGTCGAGCAAGGGCAGGTATATCTCCTCCTCCTTCGCGAAATGCAGCGCCGTCACGGCGTGCAGGCCGTACAGCAACCGGCGCAGTTCGAGCAGGCGGGACCGGCCATCGCGGACCTCGGCGATGAGCTGCTCCAGCCGCTCGCTCATGCGCGCGATTTCGACGTGGTCGCGCATCATCGTGGCCGTGCCATCATCAGTGTCCATCGCCCAACGGACGACCGGGTAGAGCGCCGCCTCCTCCGCGCGGGCGTGGTGCAGGAGGTGGCTGCGCAGGAACCTCGAGACGCCCTCCAGACGTTCGAGCAGGAGTTCCGGCGGGCAGTCACCCAGCGCGTCGGCAACGGCGAGCACCTCGTCGACGTGGAGTCGAAGCTCGCGGTGCTCGTTGCGCAGCGGTTGTGTCAGCGAGTCCATGTCGCGCTCCTTGGCATTCACTGCGGTGGCGTCCACCGAGGGCTGCACCGCGACCCCCAGGATGAAGGCACCGCCCCTGCGTCGGCTGTGACTTCCATCGCGCGGGATCCGCGTGTGGCGCGGCCGACAGAAGTCACCGATCGCCGCAGCCGCCTGCGACACACTCGAACCACAGAGCGCGGCCGTACTCCTTGAACCCGCGCGGGTCCAGGCTGAGCCGCTTGTCGGAGCTCGTCCGTTCGCTCCGGCGACGTAGGCCGAGGCCGCGATCATGGAGGACATCGACCATGGAACCCACCAACGGCAATGGCGCACCGGTCAACCCGTTGGCCACCAGCAGTGCTTCGAATCGGGAAGCGCTGCTGCGTCTGACCGGTCTGGTTCCGCTCGCCTCGGCCGCCCAGCGGGGCGGCGTGACGCCCGCCACGCTGCGGCGGCACATCCACCTGGGCGTCTGTCACGGCCGCAAGATCGGCGGTGCGTGGTACGTGAACGAGCAGACGATCGAGCGCTGGGTGCGCCGCCATCCACGGCGGACCGCCGGTGTCGGCTCGCGTGCGCGAACAAGTGCGGTGCCCGCCGAGCCCTGTCCCTGCGCAGCCGAACAGCCAGCACCGAGCGATGAGGCCACCCGCCGGCCCGCCCAGGCGGTCGCTGCTGATCTCGAGATGCGCGCGAAGCGGGCTCACGCCTTCCTTCGCCTGCAGGAGGATGAGCGGCAACTGGTGCTGGATGTGCTTGGGCTGCACGAGAACGCCGACCTTTCGCCGGAATGCCGGGCCTGGCTCGGTGGGCTCGTGGAGAACACGGCACGGGTCGCCACTGCGACGGCGCTCGACGTGCTTCTCACGGATCTGGCGCTGCAGATTTCCCATGCCCCCCTGGACGTCCTCGCCCGGCTGGGGGGTGCGGAGTATCGCTACGCGATCGAGCTCGCCTGAGCGGCCGACACCCGACCGGCGTGGGTTTCCCTGGCGGCCCGAGCGATCCGGCAACGGGCGTCCCTGGCCGAACCGTCAATGACCATCGACGAATCCAGACGTCAACGGTGGCAGCGCCTGGGAACGATGGTCGCCGCCCCACCGACATCCAGGCTACACGCTCCGTGGCCCATCGCTGAACGGCGCTCGATAGAGGCCGCGGTACCCGCCGATGCCGTCATAGAGCTGCGACTCGACGGTCTCCAGCAACTGGTAGCGGGGGCGGGGCCGCCCGAACCATCGGCGCGCCATCGTCGTTCTCCAGCATTGCCCGGATGCGAAGCGGGAGCACCGCCGTTTCAACATACAGGAGGTGGGCCAGCACCTCGAGGGGCGCCCACTCGTCGGGCCCGGGACGCAGTCCCAGCGCCGCGGCGGGAAACGCGCGGATCACAGCTGGCAGGATCGTCGGCGTGGCCGCCAGCTGCTCCAGGGCTTGGTGGTACGCTGCATTCTCTGCCGCAGACTCGCGTGCCGGGTTGGATCGCTGCTGGGTGCCCGGATGCTCGCTGTCAGCGTGCTGCGCGATCGATACAGTGTCCGGGTCAGTCATGCGGATCACTCTGCTTGAATGAGGTCGGGCAGACGCCCGCGATCGTCGGGGCGCCCGAGCGTCGCCTTCCACGATCCGTCGGGCAGTCGATGCGTCTCGTTCCCGACGCCCCAGATCGCAAGCATGGTGTAGATCGGCAGCGGGCGGCGGCTGAGAACGACGATGGACTGCGCCGGTCGGAGGGCCGCGGCAGCGTCCAGGACCCGCGTGACGGCGCCGGCGTCGTCGTCAGGTGCTTCGCGCAGGTCGAACAGGGCCGGAGGACATTCCTGCGAGGAGACGGCCGCACGCGTTGTCGCGGGGAGGTCCAGGCCCCGGTCATCGCGCCGAGTCAGCTCCACCACCCACTCGGACGGCCCCACGCGGGTCACACGCGGCGACACGAGATCGACGCAGCGGTGCGACGCACGCTCGAGCAGCGGCTCGACGTCGTGATCGGAGTGGACCTCGAGCACCTGCCCGGGGGCAAGATCCTCGGCGGCACGGCAGATCCGCTCGTGCCCGACGCCCCGGCGCACGAGCGCGGCCGCCTGCAGCGGATAGAGGTCGCTCGCCACAGCGGGGATGGCCCACTCACGATGGTCCGTCCGCCAGTGGTGGTAGAGCACCTGGGTCGGAGCGTCGCGGCTCCCCGCATGGTCGCGGCTCCCCGCATGGTCGATGAGTCCGGTGTTCATGATGACCTCCGGGAAAGCGGATGGGGACGAGTGAGTGACCGCCGTCGCCGCGGCAGACGCGACAGCTGCACCGGGGTCGCCGCGAGGCGCCTGCCTGAGCCGCGGGCGCGCGTGGGTTTCTGGAGCGGGGGCTGCGTCGTGTGGTGCGAGCGAGTCGAGCGAGGCGTGTGGCGCACGGACGGGGGTTCCGGCGCGAGGTGGGCCACGCGGGCGTCCGCGGGCCGTGCCTCCCGAGGCGCCCCTGCCGGTCGCGGCCGGAGCGCCCGCGGCGTGTCGGTCATCAGGCGGATCGGTCGGTCGTAGAACACATACGCCCAGGCCCAGTTGAGCAGGACGACTACGCGGTCCCGGAAGCCGATCAGCAGCGCGATGTGCACGCTGAGCCACAGCCACCAGGCGAGCCGCCCGCGCAGGCGCAGCGGCCCGATCTCCGCGACAGCCGCGCTGCGCCCGATCGTGGCCATCGTGCCGCGGTCCACGTAGCGGAATGGCCGGGGCGAGCGACCGGCGATGAGCGCCTCGACATTGCGCCCCGCCTGCCTCCCTTCCTGGATCGCCACGGGCGACAGCATCGGGAGGACGCCACGACGACCCACGACTTCCGCCATGTCGCCCACCACGAAGACCTCGGGGTGTTTCGGCAGCTGCAGCGTGGGCAGCACCCGCAGCCGGTCGCCGTGGCCGCGATCTGCCTCGAGTGCGTGGGCGAGCGGTGCAGCGCGGACCCCGGCTGCCCAGACGACCGTGGCTGCAGCCAGGGCGCGTCCATCGGCCAGGCGCACCCGGCCGGACTCGACCCTCGACACCAGCGTCCCGAGCTCGAGCCGCACCCCGAGACGCCGCAACTCGCGTGCCGCTGTGGTCGAGAGCCCGGGCGCGAACGCGCCCAGCACGCGATCCGCACCATCGAGCAGGACGATCGTGACCTCGCGCGGGTCGACCTCCGGGTAGTCGCGCGACAGGGCCAGGCGCACGAGCTCGGCCAGCGCACCGGCATACTCGACGCCAGTCGGTCCCGCGCCCGCGACCGCGAACGTCAGCAGGGCCCGGCGTGCGGCCGGATCGCGCGTCCAGGTGGCCCGCTCGAACTGGCCGAGCACCTGGCGCCGCAGCTCGAGCGCGTCGGCCAGATCCTTCAGGGGGAAGGCATTGCGCGCGACGCTGGCGTTGCCGAAGAAGTCGGTGACGCTGCCCGCGGCGAGCACGAGGTAGTCGTATTCGATCTGCCCGTCGTCCAGATCTACCGTGCGTCGGGCCAGGTCGACGCCGCGCACGTGGCCGAGCCGAAACCGGACATTCCGCTGATCGCGCACGATCGCCCGCACTGGGTGGGCCACTTCGGCGGGATCGAGCATGGCCGAGGCGACCTGGTAGGTGAGCGGCGTGAAGAGGTGGTAGTTGTGCTGGTCGATGAGCGTGACGTCGGCGGCCACGTGGCGCAACGCCCGCGCGGCACTCAGGCCGGCGAACCCGGCGCCCACGATCGCGACCCGGGCTCGGGGCGGTGCGGGCCTGTCACGGCCGTGCGTGTGCCACCGCCAGGCGCTGAGCAAAGAGTCGAACATGCGGATCGTCCTTTCCCGTTGCGGGGGTGAGGCGAGCCACAACTCGGTGCCAATCGCTCCGTCGGGCCGGGTACCTGGAGCCGCTGGCCCAGCCTGCGCCCCCGACCGGACCAGTGTCGCGCCCGCCAGGCTCGCGGCCAGTGACGTTGGTCGAAGCCGGACAACGGCGGCCGACCACTCGGTCAATACTCGCTTGCGGTTCCCGGCGACGCGTTCGCCCGGCCACAGAAGCCCGCCGCGCGCAGCACGATCGTTGCGGTCGCGGCGCCAGGTCCCGGGAGCGGATGCGAGCACCGCGACCGCTCACCCAAGGGTGCGCGCGATCGAGCGGTTGCCTCTGTAACCTCCGTCGGAACGGGCCGAATGCACGCGCTGCCGGCGCCGCTGCGGTCGGCACTCCGGAGGCGGGCGCGAGGTCGCCGGCGCGAAATCGCGGGCGCGAAATCGCGGGCGCGAGGTCACGAGCGTTGCGTGCCGCAGCCGGTCAGGACCGGTGGAAATCGACGCCGCGTGGGCCGCGCCTGCCCTCCTCACGCGTGCGCGCGCTCTTCCTGGCGGCTGCGATCTTCCCGCTCGAGCTGGAACGTGGAGTGCTCGATGTCGAAGTCGCCCGACAGGCAGCGGCAGAGCTCGTCCAGCACGTCGCCCGACTGGACCTCCGGGCCGATGACGACGTGCGCGGAGAGGACATCGAGCCCCGAGGTGATGGTCCAGGCGTGCAGGTCGTGGACGTCACGCACACCATGCGCGGCGCGGATGTGCCGGCGCACTTCGTCGAGGTCGATGCCCTCCGGGGTCGCTTCCAGGAGCACGTTCGTCGCCTGCCGCAGGAGCGAGAGCGTGCGGGGCAGGATGAGGAGACCGATCGCGACCGATGCCACCGCGTCGGCGGCGGTCCAGCCAGTGACGGCGATCACCGCGCCCGCGACGAGCACCGCCGCCGAGCCGGCCATGTCGCCCAGTACCTCCAGGTAGGCACCCCGCAGGTTCAGGCTCTTTCCCTGAGCGTCACGCAACAGGGAGAAGGAGACGCCGTTGGCGGCCAGCCCGACGAGGGCCACCCCGAGCATCAGTCCCGAGACGACCTCGGGGGGCGCGAACAACCGCCGCCAGGCTTCGACGAGGACGAAGAGGGAGATCCCCACGAGAAGGGTGGCGTTCGCGCCGGCAGCCAGGACCTCGAGGCGGAGGAAGCCGAAGGTGCGCCCCTTCGTGGCCGGACGGTCGGCGAGCCAGATCGCGAGGAGCGCCATCAGCAGCCCGGCAACGTCGGTGAGCATGTGCCCGGCATCGGCAAAGAGCGCGAGGCTGTTGGCGAGGACGGCCCCTGCGACCTCGACGGCAAGGATCACCAAGCTCATGGCGAGGACGACGAGCAGCCGGCGCCGGTTCGCGGCTGCGGAAGCTGCGCCGCGGGGGTGCGGCATCAGCCGGGCTCCGCGAGATGCGCGAGCGCGTCGCGCAGCACGTGGCGGACGTGCTCGTCCGCGAGCGCGTAGTACACCAGCCGGCCCTGCTTGCGCCGCGTGACGACCGCGCGCTCGAGCAGGTAGTGAAGCTGGTGCGAGAGTGCCGAGACGGACAGCCCGAGCGCGATGGCCAGGTCGCCCACGCACCATTCGGGGGCAAGCGAAAGTGCCTGGAGGATGCGCACGCGGGTGGGATCGGCCAGGGTAGCGAACCACTCCCCCGCAACGCGGCCCCGATCGTCGCCGATGAGCCGCCCGAGGAGGGGGGCCACTGCGTCCGGGTGCAGGTACCTTACCGGTGCGGCCAACACTTGAGCCATTGCTCAAACGATATGCGGCACGAGGACGTCGGTCAACTGCGCGGTCCGCCGACCCGGCGCTGGCGCCGGCGCCGGCGCTTCCCGATGGGGGCTCAGCGGCGGAGCGCGTCCTCGATCCAGCGTCGCTCGGGCAGCCCGCGCAGGCCGGCCGCAGTCCGGTAGAGCCGGCAGCGCGGCGTGTAGTCGCCGGGGTCGACGTAGGCAGGGTCGATGTCTCGCCCGTCCACGCGGATCGTCGGAGAGCCCGGGAAGCGCAGGCGTGCCGCGACGGCAGGATCGGTCGCGTCGACGTCTCGAATCGGCGTCCCCGGCGCGATCTCGGCGATGACCTCGGCAAGGAGGCTGCGCGCCGCAACGTGGTTCGGACAGTCGGCGAACCAGAGGAGCTCCACCTCATGTGTCATTGGCTGTCCTCCTGTCGGCCGGCGGGAAGTCGGCCCGCGTGGTATCCGACGATCGACCGAGGGATCAGGCCGTGCGCCGGACCACCCAGGGTAGCGCCGACCAACTGCAGCGACCTCGAGGGCGTCGCACGCTCGCACGCGCTTGTCGTGACTCCCCCGGAGACATCGCCGCACGGCTGCCGTCTGGACTGCGAGCCAGCTGCAAGGAGCCCGACCGCAGGTGTTGCACGCGCACCACGCGCCGC
>JBJKRK010000376.1:0-2908 GCA_046704705.1 Candidatus Limnocylindrales bacterium
AATCCGGCGGCGGGTTCCGACGCGGTCGCGGGCTCGAATCCGGCCGCGGGCTCGAATCCGGCCGCCAGGCTGCCCGTCCTCGTCGACCGGTTCACCATCGGCGGTCCCCGCCCGGACATCTCCGAGCTTCTGCACGACTACCAGTACGGCGAGCCTCCGGTGGCGCTCGACCCGGCCGCGGGTCCCCTGGACTGGCGCCTGGCGCGACCCGACCTGAACGCCGTCGCCGGGTATGCCGGGCAGGTGAGCGTCGCGCCGGGCGGTTCGATCGACCTGCACCTCCGGGGCCCCGCCGGGCCGGCCCGTCTCGACGTCTTCCGCGTGGGCGCCGGCGACGCGACGCACGTGGCGACGCTCCCCCTGGTCTGGCTGGAGTGGCACGCCGACGCGGCCCCGGACCCGGGGACCGGTCGCGTCGAGGAGCGCTGGCCGGTGACGCTCACCCTGCACGTGCCGGACAGCTGGCGCAGTGGCGTCTACCTCGTCAAGGTGACGGCCGCGAGCGGCGCGCAATCGTACGTCACCTTCGTCGTGCGACCAGTCGCCCCCGCCCCCCTGCTGGTCGTGATTCCCGTGCTGAGCTACCAGGCGTACAACGGCTGGGGAGGCAGCGACCTGTACGGCTGGTGGCACGGGTCCCGCCCGCGTGCGGTGGAGGTGAGCTTCGATCGACCGTACGAGCATGGCTATGGCGCCGGCATGCTCTTCCGCCTCGATTTCCCCCTCATCGTCTGGCTCGAGGATCGCGGCTATCAGCCGGCGTACGTCACCGATGTCGACCTGGCCCGGGATCCCGCCCTCGCGCTCGACGCGCGCACGGTGGTCCTCAGCGGGCATCCGGAGTACCTGACGGCCGCGGACCGTCATGTCCTGGCAGCCGCGGAGGCGGCAGGGGTCGGGATCATGGGCATGGGGGCGAACATGGCGTACTGGCAGGTGCGCCTGACGCCCGACGCATCGGGCGTGTCCGATCGGACGGTCGTGTGCTGGAAGAGCGCGTCCGCCGATCCCCTGAGCGCGGTCAGTCCTGGGCTGGCCACGGCAAGCTTCGCCGATCTGCCGGGACATCCCTCCGCTGCCGATCTGCTCGGCGAGCCATACGGCGGCGTCGTGCGCGGACTGTCTCCGCTCATCGTCGGCCCGGACGTGGGCCGCCTCGCGCCCGATGCAGGGTTGCGGCCCGGCGAGGCGCTGCCCGGGTTGATCGGCGACGAGGTCGACCTCGCGTCGCGGTCTCCCGGCGCGCTGCTCCTCGGCGCGACGCCCGTGCGGCCGGTCGGTCGCACACCCGGGATCGCTGGCGCGAGCGCGTGGGTGACGCCCGGCGGGGCACACGTCTTCGACGCTGGGACGTTCGACTGGTCGTGGGGGCTCGACCCGCGCTACGCAGCGGCGCTGCCCGGCTTTCCGGCAGCCGCGTTCGGGCGCCTCATGGCCGACCTGCTTGCCTGGGCGGGCACGCCGATCCCTGCCCTGGCACCGGAGCCGACCGGTCATGATCCGCGCGGGTGGCGTGCCTGAGATCGGCCCGATCCGGTTCGAACACGGTCGCCGTCCAGGTGCCGCCCCTCTCCGGCTGGTGCGCGGACACCGCATGAGCCGCCCTCGGACCGGCTGAGTAGAATCCCCGCGTACCTGACAGGAGGCCTCCCATGACCGTCGCCGTCGGCGCGAAGCCCCATCCGATCTTCCTCGCCGGGCGCTGGGTCGAGTCACCCGACGTCCTGGAGGTGGCGAACCCGGCCAGCCCCGGCTCCCCCGCGGGCGCCACGTACAACGCGACCGCGGAGCAGTACGAGGAGGCGGTGCAGGCCGCCGTGGCCGCCTTCGAGGTGACGCGGAAGATGCCCGCGTACGAGCGGGGCGCGATCCTCCGCTCGATCAGCGAGGGGATCAAGGCACGCCGGGACGAGCTCGGCACGTTGATGGCGCGCGAGTCGGGCAAGCCGCTTCGCGACAGCCTCGTCGAGGTCGATCGCGCGGTGGTCACCTTCCGCCTGGGCGCGGAAGAGGCCGAGCGCATGTACGGCGAGACGATCCCGCTCGACATCATGGCGTCGTCGAAGGGCAGGCTCGGCATCACGCGGCGCTTTCCCTTGGGTCCGGTCGCCGCGATCAGCCCCTTCAACTTCCCCCTGAACCTCGCCGCGCACAAGGTCTCGCCGGCCATCGCGGCAGGCTGCCCGGTCGTGCTGAAGCCACCCTCCAAGGATCCCCTCACGATGCTCACCGTGGGCGAGATCATCGAGGCGTCGGGCGCGCCGGCGGGCTCGGTGAGCATCCTGCCGATGACGCGCGCGATGGGCGATCGCATGGTGTCCGACCCGCGCTTCAAGCTCCTCACCTTCACGGGGTCGCCGTCGGTCGGCTGGGATATGAAGGATCGCGCGGGGAAGAAGCGCGTCGTGCTCGAGCTGGGCGGCAACGCCGGCGTCATCGTCGATCGCTCGGCCGACCTCGACTGGGCGGTGAAGCGGATCCTCGTCGGCGCCTTCAGCTACTCCGGCCAGGTCTGCATCAGCGTGCAGCGCATCTTCGTCCACGACGACGTTTTCGACGCGTTCCTGGAGCGCTTCATCGCGGGGGCAAAGGCCTTGAACGTGGGCGATCCGCTCGACCCCGACACGCAGCTCGGCCCGATGGTCGACGCGAAGGCGGCCCAGCGCACGCAGGCCTGGGTCGAGGAGGCGGTCGCGATGGGCGGCAAGGTGCTGCTGGGCGGGAAGGCCGACGGTGCCTTCTTCCCGCCGACCGTGCTCGTCGACACCCCGGTGGCGGCGAAGGTCTGCTCGAACGAGGCATTCGCCCCGCTCGTCGTGGCCTTCCGCTTCCGCGACGTTGCCGACGCCGTGCGCGAGGTGAACGACAGCTTCTACGGCCTCCAGACTGGCATCTTCACGAACGACCT
>JBJKRK010000377.1:0-13541 GCA_046704705.1 Candidatus Limnocylindrales bacterium
GGACGGCGCCAGGCAGCGGTTCTGCGCCGGCTGACACCGCCGAGGCGATCCTGCGGACGATCGCGTGCGCCGCCGAGCAGGAGGCGCAGGAGCTCCTGCAGGAGGCGGATCGCGACGCGGCAGCGGCGCTCGAGGCCGCCCGTGGGGTGGTCCGCGCCCGGGTCGAGGCCGCCTGCAGCGCTGCAGAGGCGGGCGCGCACATGGAGGCCGCGCGCAGGCTCAATGCCGTCAGGCTGCGCCTGGTGCACCGGCGTGCGCGGGTGGGTGCCGAGGCGCTGGATGCGGCGTTCGCGGCGGCCGCGAACCGGC
Organism: Candidatus Limnocylindrales bacterium; assembly: GCA_046704705.1. Lineage (GTDB taxonomy): Bacteria > Chloroflexota > Limnocylindria > Limnocylindrales > CSP1-4 > JBJKRK01. The sequence continues at coordinate 310 of JBJKRK010000377.1, forward strand.
TGGAACTGCTCGCCTCCGGCGCCAGCCGGGCTCGCTGGTCGTCAGCGCTGGAGCGGTACGTGCGCGAGGCGCTGGCGCTCACCGGCCCTGGATCGACGATCGAGACGCGTCCCGTCGACGCAGATGACGTGGCGGCCGGCGCGCGAGCTCTCGACGCGGGCGTGACGGTGCGGGGCAACCCCGCTCTGTCGCCGGGCCTCATCGCACGCTCCGCGGATGGACGGATCGAAGTGGACGCGACGCTCCCGACCCGCCTGGAGCGGGCGCGCACGTCGCTCGCCGGACAGCTGGCCGCGTCGCTCGGGCTGGAGGGCTAGGCGACGTATACCTACGGGAACGCCCGCATCGGAGCGCTTCGCGGGCGCCTGCTGAGCGGCACGGTGCTGCGCCAGCTCGCCGAGGCCGCGAGCGCCGGCGCGGTCGCGGCGCAGCTCGAGCGCGAGGAGGACTGGCGCCCGTTCCTGCGCGAGGCGGCAGAGGTCGTCTCGGACCCGGGAGAGGCGGTGCGGACGGCCATCGGCCAGCACCGCGCGGCCCGGTTGGCCGCGCTGGGCGGCATGTACCAGCCTCCCGCTCGCGACCTGGTCGAGGCGCTCGTGCTGCCGCTCGATCGCGAGTGCGCCATGGCGGTGCTGCGCCGGATGCGGGCCGGCGAAACGCCCCAGGCGATCCTGGCGGCCGTCACGCCGGGCGCCGTGCTTCGCTCGACGCGGTTGGATGCCCTGTGCCATGCGTCGGATCCAGCGTCGGCCGTCCGCGCGCTTGCCCGGGCCCACGTGGTGTCACGGGCCGACGCCGAGGCAGTGTCGCGTCTGATGGACGACGCTGCGTGGGAAACGATCGAGAAGCGACTGTTCGACGCGTTCGAGCGGTCCCGCGATGTCCGCGCGCGCGAGCAGGGCGACGACGGCGCGCTCGTTCGGGCGATGCTGGCCGCCGAACGAGACGACAGCCGCCGAGTGCTGGCGGAACTGATCGAGCGGGACGCCTCGCACGCGGTGGATCTCGAACGCCTGGCGCGGCTCGCGCGGTTCGATCGGCTCGCGCGGCGGGCCCGACGCAATCCGCTGGGCGTGGGTGTGGTGGCCGGCTACGCCGCCGCCATCGAGGCGCAGGCCATCAGGCTGCGCGCGATCCTGGCCCACGTGGCGGCGGGCTGGAGCCGCGAGCTCTTCGACGGGTACCTCGCCGGCGTGGCGGCCTGAGCCATGGCACGCCTGGTCGTGGTGTCCACCCCGGCGCTCGCCGACGGCTTCCGTCTGGCGGGCGCGACGGCCGTCGGCACCGGTCCGGCAGGGGTCTCCGAGACGCTCCGCAGCCTGGTGGCGCAGCAAGACGTCGGGCTCGTGCTCGTCACGGACGACCTCTGGGACGCCGTGCCGGCGCGTCTCCGCGGCGCGCTCGAGAACCTGGCGCAGCCGATCGTCCTCGGGCTTCCGTCCGGCGCCGCAGGTGGGGCGGTCGTCCGCCGGAGGCTGCTGGGCGAGATGCTGGAGCGCGCGATCGGCTACCGCGTGCAGATCTCGGCCGGAACCGACCGATGACACGGCAGCCGGCGGTCGTATCGAACCAGGGGCCTCCGCCCGCGGCGGACCGCGCGTTCGGACTCGCGGACGACGGTGACGCCGGCACTGCGCGGGGGAGTGTGGTCGCGGCGGCCGGCCCTGTCGTCCGTGCCGCCGGCCTGGTCGCGCCAAGCGTCGGGGAGGTCGTGCGGGTCGGCCGCGACCGGCTCCTCGGCGAGGTGATCCGGCTCGACCACGACGTGGCCACGGTCCAGGTCTACGAGGAGACGGCGGGACTGCGCGTCGGGGATCCGGTGGCGCAGACAGGCGCGCCGCTCCAGGCCTGGCTTGGCCCGGGCCTCCTGGGAGCCACGTTCGACGGTCTGCAGCGCCCGCTCGACGCGCTGGCGCTCGCCGGCACGTGGGCGCTGGCCCCGGGGCTCGAGGCGCCCCCCCTCGACCCGCGCCGGCGCTGGCACTTTCGGCCGGAACGCAGGGTGGGTGACGAGGTCGGCCCGGGCGACCTGCTGGGCGTCGTGGACGAGGGACCGGTGGAGCACCGCATCCTGGTGCCGCCTGACGTCGAGGCGGGGCGGCTGGCGGCGCTCGAGGACATCGTGACGACAGTCGACGGTGCCATCGGCACGCTGGAGACACCGCGGGGCCCTGTCACGCTCAGGCTCGCCCACGCGTGGCCCGTGCGCATCCCGCGGCCGGCGAAACGCCTGGCCGTGGACACCCCCCTGGTCACCGGCCAGCGGATCGTCGACATGCTCTTCCCCGTCGCGCGCGGGGGCGCCGCCGTGATCCCCGGTGGGTTCGGGACCGGCAAGACCGTTCTGGAGCAATCGCTCGCCCGCGCCTCCGATGCGGATGTGGTCGTGTACGTCGGATGCGGCGAGCGGGGCAACGAGATGGCCGACCTGCTGGCCGAGTTTCCCGAGCTCACCGACCCGCGAACCGGCGTGCCGCTCCTCACCCGGACGGTGTTGATCGCCAACACCTCGAACATGCCCGTGGCCGCGCGGGAGGCGTCGATCGGCTTTGGCGTCACGATCGCGGAGTACTTCCGCGACCAGGGTTACGACGTGGCGTTGCTGGCCGACTCGACGAGCCGCTGGGCCGAGGCTTTGCGCGAGATCAGCGGCCGGCTCGAGGAGCTGCCCGGCGAGGAAGGCTATCCGGCCTACCTGGCGAGCCGCCTGGCCGGCTTCTACGAGCGCGCCGGGCGCACCTCCCCGCCGGGTCTGCCGACCCGCCAGGGCTCGCTCACCATCGTCGGCGCCGTGTCGCCCCCGGGGGGCGACTTCAGCGAGCCGGTGACGCAGTCCAGCCTGCGATTGGCAGGCACGTTCTGGGCGCTCGACGCCGACCTGGCCCACGCGCGCCATTTCCCCGCGATCAGCTGGCTGCAGTCGTACTCGCTGTACGTGGAGCGCGTCGCGTCCTGGTACCGCGAGAACGTCGGGCCCGACTGGGAAGCGCTGCGCAGCGAGGCGATCGCCCTGCTGGTGCGAGAGCGGCAGCTGCTCGACGTGGTCGCACTGGTCGGCGTGGATGCGCTGCCCGAGGAGGACCGCGTCACCCTGGAGGCGGCACGGCTGGTGCGCGAGGCCTTCCTGCAGCAGCACGCGTTCGACCCGGTCGACGCGGCGCGACCGCTCGCCGCACAAGTCGCCTTGCTGCGTGCCGTCCTCGCCGCGCGGCGGGGCCTGATGGCGGCGGTCGCCCGAGGAGCGACGCTCGAAGACGCGCTGGCGAGCGTGCCCGTTCGCGAGCTGGAGCGGGCGCGGACCTGGGCGGGCGACGATCTGCTGCCGCGGCTCGCCGGGCTGGCCGGTCGACTGGAAGACCTGCACGTGGGCCCCAGCGCGCTGCGATTGCCCGACCAAGAGGAACCGGCATGACGCTCTCGGCGCACCGGCTGCATGGGGCCGACCGGCTCTCCGGCCCGCTCCTGGTGCTGCAGAACGTCCCCGGCATCTCGCTCGGCGAGGAGGTGTTGGTCCGGGGCCGTGACGGGCGCAGTCGCCACGGACGCGTGCTGGAGCTCACCGCCGAGCTGGCGGTCGTGCAGGTGTACGAGGGGACCACGGGGCTCGACCTGGGCGGATCCGTGGTCGAGCTGAGCGGCGGCCCGTTCCGCCTTGGAGTCTCCAGCAGCATGCTCGGGCGGATCCTCGACGGGCGCGGGCGACCGATCGACGATGGTCCGCCGGTGACGCCGGTCCGCGTCGTCGACGTGAACGGTCAGGCGATCAACCCCGCCGCACGGGCCAAGCCCTCGGACTTCATCGAGACCGGGGTCAGCGCGATCGATCTGCTGGACAGCCTGGTGCGGGGCCAGAAGCTGCCGATCTTCACGGGATCGGGCCTGCCCGCGGACGAGCTCGCCGCCCGCATCGCGACCGGGGCACGTCTCCTGGGCGAGGAGCGTTTCGCCACGGTCTTCGCGGCGATGGGTATCACCCGACGGGCCGCGGATGTCTTCCTCGACGCGTTCACCTCATCCGGCTCGCTCGATCGGCTTGCGTTGTTCCTCAACCTTGCCGAGGACCCCGCCATCGAACGGCTCCTCACACCGCGCTGTGCCCTGAGCCTGGCGGAGCACCTGGCGTTCGACCTGGGCATGAACGTGCTGGTCGTGATGACCGACATCACCGCGTACGGCGAGGCGCTGCGCGAGCTTTCCACTGCCCGCGAGGAGATCCCGGGGCGACGTGGCTACCCCGGCTACCTGTACACGGACCTGGCGAGCCTGTTCGAGCGCGCCGGGCGGGTGCACGGCTGGCCCGGTTCGCTGACGGTCGTCCCCATCGTCACGATGCCGGACGACGACATCACCCACCCCATCCCGGATCTCACCGGCTACATCACCGAGGGCCAGATCGTGCTCTCGCGGGAGCTCCATGGCCGCGGCGTCTTCCCGCCGATCGATGCGCTCCCCTGCCTCTCGCGCCTGATGAACGCGGGGATCGGCGAGGGCAAGACGCGTCCGGAGCACCGCGCGGTGGCGGACCAGCTCTACGCGCTCTACGCGCGCGGCCGGGAACTGCGCCGCCTCATCACGGTGATCGGCGAGGCCGCCCTTTCCGCGAGCGAGCGGCGGATCCTGCTCTTCGCAGATAGCTTCGAGCGGGAGCTCATCGGGCAGGGCGCCAGGCGGCGGACCCTGGACGAGACGTTCGGCGTCGCCTGGCGCCTGCTGGGAGCGATCCCGCGCGAGGAGCTGACCCGCATCCCGACGGCGGTGCTGGACGCGCGCTGGGAGCCAGTGGGGAGCGGCCGGTGAGCGACAGCCGGAGCCGGATGACGCTGCTCGCCGATCGGGCGCAGCTCGCCCTCGCCCGCCAGGGGCAGGCGCTGCTGGAAGAGAAGCGCGACGCGCTCCTGCAGGAGTTCTACCGGCAAGTCCGCGTCGCCTACACGGCGTCGGACGAGGTCGATGCCGCCGCGACGGCGGCCCGGCTCGCACTGGAGGAGGCACGGGTCTGGCTGGGCGACGTCCCGCTGGGTGCCGCCGCGGCCGCCGCGGCCAGCACCGACGCGTGGGTGGAGGTACAGGCGGCCAGCATCATGGGTGTGGCCGTTCCCGCGATCACCCCGCGCAACCTGGTGCGGCAGCCGGACGACCGGGGCCGCGCCGTCGCCGTCTCCGGTCCGGCGCTCGAGCTGGCTGCGCAGCGCTTCGAAGAGGAGCTCACCCTGGCCATCCGACTCGCCTCCGTCGAGGCTCGCGCCAGGAGGCTGGCGCGCGAGATCCGCCGGACGAGCAGCCGGGTCAACGCGCTCCGCACGCGGATCATCCCCCGCCTGGAGGCCGAGACGAGAACGATCCAGCTGGCCCTCGAGCAGCGCGAGCGAGAAGACCGCTTCCGCCTGAAGCGTGTCAAGAGCCGCCGCGAGCGGCGGCCCGTCAGCCCAACTCGACGGCGGCCCGCCTGACGCCCACCCCGCGATGTACAGATGGCACGCTGGTACCGGTCTCCCTGGACCGTGCGTTCGGGCCGCGCGGCCCTCATGCGCAACTGCGCATCCCTCGATAGTCAGAAGCGTGGATCAGATCTACGTGCTCCAGGCCGAGGTCCTGAAAACGCTGTCGAGCCCGCGTCGTCTCGAGATCGTTCATCGCCTGGCGGAAGGACCGTGCGAGGTCAGCCGCCTGGCCGGCGAGCTCGGCATCAGCCAGCCGAACGTGTCGCAACACCTGGCTGTGATGCGCGCGTCCGGCCTGGTCGAGGCAGTTCGCGAGGGACGCGAGGTCCACTACCGTCTCACGGATCCCGAGATCCTGACCGCCTGCGAACTGATGCGGGCCGTGCTGAGTCGCCGGCTGGCCCGGCTTGCCGAGCTGTCGGCGGAGCGTCCCCGGGAGCGCACGCCCGCGGCCGTATGACATCGCCGTGACCTGGGGCACCGCATCCCCGCGGGGGACGGGGCGGATCGTCTGAGCTGTGCGGCCTCGGGAGGCACGCCCCGGCGCGCTGTCCTGCCGACCGCAGTACGAAGGAGTGGCACATGCCAGCACTCGAGATCACCGAACGCGTGGACGCACGGGGCCTTTCCTGCCCCATGCCGATCGTCAAGACCGCCCAGGCCGTCAAGGCCGCACCATCCGGCGCGCTCATCGAGGTGCTCGCCACCGACCCCGGATCGGTCAAGGATTTCGAGGCGTGGTCCAAGTCGACGGGCAACCCGATCGTCGAGTCGAGCACCGAGGGCGGCGTCTTCCGCTTCGTCCTGCAGAAGAAGTAGGAGACCGACGATGACCCTCACGCTCGATTCACCGGCGGCAGAGCCTGTCGCCCCCGCGGTTCCCGAAGCGGCCCCTCAGGCGGCGCCCGCGCCGGACGGCGCGACAGCGACGCACGACATCCTGCTCATCAACTACAGCGGCGAGCTCGAGAAGGTGTGGGCGACCATGCTGCTCGCCTCCACGGCCGGGGCGATGGGTGTGCAGTGCAAGGTCTTCGTGACCTTCTGGGGCCTGCAGAACTTCGTCAAGGACTCCCGGCGGATCACGGGCCAGAACTGGATGCAGAAGATGATGTCCTTCATGCAGCGCCCGGGGATCAGCCACCGCAAGCTCTCCAAGATGAACTTCCTCGGGATGGGACCCTGGATGATGGGTCGCCTGGCGAAGCAGCAGCGCAACGCCAGCCCGAAGGAGCTCCTGGAGATCGCCCAGTCGATGGGCGTCGAGTTCATCCCCTGCCAGATGACGATGGACATGTTCGGCCTGACCCGCGACGACCTGGTCGAGGGGATGGGCGAGCCCGTCGGCGCGGCGACCGTGATCGGGCTCATGCACGAGGGATGGTCGCCGCTGTTCATCTGACCCCGACAGCCAGGCGGCCTGACGCGCGGCCCGCACCCCGGCGGCCCCCACCGCGACGGGCGCGGGCCGTTCGGCCTGTCTCGCCGGGCCATCCGGGGACTGCATCGTCGCCCCGCGCCGGGCGCACAATATGGGCGATGAGCCGCCAACCCGGCGAGCGTCCCGACGCGCGCATCTCCACCAACCACGCCGTTCGCCTGCGCCTCGCGCAGGCGATGCAGACGGACCTGGAACGGGCGCGCGCGCTCTTCCAGTCCCCCGAGGCCCCCTGGCTCGGGCACCTGCTGCCCGAGTCCCCTGGGGCAGACGGCGTGCGCCGCTACGAGACCGACCTGGCGCTCCCGATGCGCGACAGGCCCACGCGCATGCTGCTGAAGAAGGCCGCCTACGTCGATCTGGGTGCGCCCGTCGAGCTGGGCGACAGCCTCCAGCTCCAGGTGAGCTGGCGTTCCGCGAACCTCGCGCCGCTCTTCCCGGTGTTCGTCGGCACACTCACGCTCCGCCCCTCCGCCCTCGCGCTCGACGGGTACTACGCGCCACCGGGCGGCGAGCTCGGCCTCATCCTCGACCGGGCGCTGCTGAACATCGCCGCGCGCGGCACGGGCCGCTGGTTCCTCTCTCGCGTCGCAGAAGCGCTGCAGCACGCGGGCTGACGGAGGTACCGCGCCGGACTTCCCGGCCGACGGAACCCGCGTGGCTCAGGGCGCCCAGGGCTCCCGGCGCTCCGGGTCCAGGCCCAGCTCCTCGATCGCCCCGGCGGCGACATCTGGCGCGATGCTCCCCGTGCACGCCAGGGCGGAGAGCGCCGCGCCCGCGATGTGCTCGGCATCGACCTCGAAGTAGCGACGGAGCGCGTCGCGCCCGTCACTGCGGCCGAAGCCGTCCGTTCCCAGGCTGATCCAGGTGCCCGGCACCCAGCGGGCGATCTGGTCGGGTACGGACCGAACATAGTCCGAGGCGGCGACGATCGGTCCCGCGGCGGCGGCCGCGGCCAGCTGCTCCGTCACGTACGGGACTCGTTGCGGAGCGGTGGCATGCAGCCGGTTCCAGCGCTCGACCGCCAGCGCGTCCAGACGCAGCTGCTGGTACGAGGTGGCGCTCCACACGTCCGCCGCGACGCCGTATCGCTCCGCGAGCAGCTCCTGCGCGCGCAGCGCGAGCGGCAGGATCGGCCCGCTCCCCAGCAACGTCGCCCGGAGCTTCTTGCGGCCGGGGGCGCGCCGCAGCCGGTACAGGCCGCGCAGGATCCCTTCGTCGACGCCCTCGGGCTTCGCCGGCTGGATGTAGTTCTCGTTGTACAGCGTGATGTAGTAGAGCAGGTCCTCACCCCGCTCCAGCATCGCGGCCAGCCCATCGCGCACGATCGCCGCCGTCTCGTAGGCGAACGCCGGATCGTACGCGCGCACCGACGGGTAGATCGACGAGAAGAGCAGGCTGTTGCCGTCGTCGTGCTGCAGGCCCTCGCCGTGCAACGTCGTGCGGCCCGCCGTCGCCCCCATCAGGAAGCCCCTCGCCCGCACATCCCCCAGCGCCCACATCTGGTCGCCGGTGCGCTGGAAGCCGAACATCGAGTAGAAGAGGTAGATCGGCACCATCGGCTCGCCGTGCGTCGCGTAGCTCGTCGCGGCGGCCTGGAACGAGGCCACGGCGCCCGCCTCGGTGATCCCCTCCTCGAGCACCTGCCCGTCGGCCGACTCGCGGTACGAAAGGATCAGGTTCGAGTCCACCGGCTCGTACAGCTGCCCGCGGGCCGCGTAGATGCCGACCTCCTTGAACAGCGGATCCAGGCCGAACGTGCGCGCCTCGTCGGGAACGATCGGCACGATGCGGTGCCCGATCCCCCGATCGCGGATCAGGTTCCGCAGCAGCTTGGCAAACGCCATGGTGGTCGAGACCGGGGTTTCGCCGGAACCCGTCGAGAACTCGGCGTAGGGACCATCCGCAGGCAGCTCGACTGTCTTCGGGACCACCACGCGGTGCGGCAGGGGGCCTCCGAGCGCGGCGCGGCGCTCCAGCAGGTACTCGATCTCGGGCGCCTTGGGGCCCGGATGGTAGTACGGCGCCTCTTTCAGCCTCGAATCCGGGATCGGGAGCTCGAGGCGGTCGCGGAAGATCCTGAGCTCCGCCTCGGAGAGCTTCTTCGCCTGGTGAGTGATGTTGCGCGCCTCGACGCCGGGCCCGAGCGCCCAGCCTTTCACGGTCTTGGCCAGGATGGCGGTGGGTGACCCGCGGTGCGCGAGCGCGGCAGCGTACGCCGCGTACATCTTGCGGTAGTCGTGCCCGCCCCGGCGGAGCTTCTTCAGCTCGTCGTCCGACTTGTCGGCCACGAGCGCCTGCAGGCGCGGATCGGGGCCGAAGAAGTGCTCGCGGATGTACGCGCCCGACTCGACGGAGTACTTCTGGAACTCACCGTCGAGCGTCTCGTTCATCTTGTGCACCAGGGCCCCATCGACGTCGCGGGCGAGCAGCTCGTCCCACTCGCGGGCCCAGATCACCTTGATCACGTTCCAGCCGGCGCCCCGGAAGAGCCCCTCGAGCTCCTGGATGATCTTGCCGTTGCCCCGCACGGGCCCGTCCAGGCGCTGCAGGTTGCAGTTCACGACGAACGTCAGGTTGTCGAGCTGCTCCCGGCCGGCGATGCCGAGCGCCGCGAGCGCCTCGGGCTCATCCATCTCACCGTCGCCGAGGAAGGCCCACACGTGGTTGGGGCCGGTGTCCTTGACCCCCCGCGCGGCGAGATAGCGATTGAAGCGCGCCTGATACGCGGCCGCGATCGGCGACAGGCCCATCGAAACGCTGGGGAACTCCCAGAAATCCGGCATCAGGCGGGGATGGGGATACGAGCTCAGGCCCGCACCGGGCACGACTTCGCGACGGAAGTGGTCGAGCTGGTCGGCGCTGACGCGGCCCTCCAGGAAGGCACGCGCGTACATGCCCGGGGCCGCATGCCCCTGGAAGAACACCTGGTCCCCCATGCCGGTGGCCTTCTTGCCGCGCAGGAAGTGGTTGAAGCCGACCTCATACAGGGTCGCCGCGGAAGCATAGGTGGCCAGGTGTCCGCCGATGCCCGGCGTGAGGTTGTTGGCGCGCAGCACCATCGCGACGGCGTTCCAGCGCACCATCCGGCGAATGCGGTGCTCGATCTCCTCGTCGCCGGGGAACGGGGGTTCCTGCTCCGGCGAGATGGTGTTGATGTAGCGCGTCTGGGTGAGCGGCGGCAGCCCGATCTGGAGCTGTCGCGCGCGCTTCAGGACCTTGTAGAGGAGGAACTGGGCACGATCCGCCCCGGCCGTGCGGACAACCGAGTCCAGCGAGTCGATCCAGTCCTGGGTTTCCTGGGGGTCAGCGTCGGGCAGCTGACGCTTGAAATCGCCGTAGACGTCGAACATTGCAGCAGCATCTTAGGGCGGCGCGGTGCAACGTGCCGTGGGCGGGCGACGCGCTCAGTCCGAGGGGGCGTCCAGCCGTTCGAGCACCTCTGCCAGATGCGCCAGCTCGCCCGGGCCGAGGCGCGAGAGGAACGAGCGCCGGACGCCGCTGAGATGCACCGGCGTGGCCTGGCGAAGTCGCTCGGCGCCCGCCTCGGTGAGCACGGCGAAAGCGCCCCTCGCATCGGCGGCGCAGTGCTCACGGCGGACATAGCCGGCCGTCACCAGCCGATCGATCAGCCGGCTGATCCCGCTGCGGCTCAGCACGACCCGGTCAGCCAGCTCGTGCATGCGCAGGCGCCCGCCGGCGAAGGCCAGCTGGATGAGAACGTCGTAGTCGGCCAGCGAGAGCCCCGCGCCGGAGCTCAGCTCCGCCTCGAGTCGCCGGGTGATCACGGCGTGCGAGCGCAGGAAGGCGCGCCAGACACGGAGCTCGTCGGCGCGCAGGTGCAGTCGCGGGTCCGGCGGTGTCGCCCGGCGCGGCGCCGCCGCACCATCCGGCGGTGCAACTTCGTCCGCCGCCGCTCCACGATCCAGCGGTGCAGCCCTGTCCGCGGCTGCGCTCAGGACAGGTGCCACGCCGGCGCGCGGCCACGAGACGCCGTCCGCTCCACCGGCCGGCGGACGCCGCGCGGCGCGAGGGGCGGCCGGGTCCGGCCGTCGGAACTGCTGCGTCATGCCGTGGATCCTCCCTCCGGGCCCCGGGCCATCGTTGCGGACTCAACCATAGCACGCGGGCCGGCAGGCAGCCCCTCGCACCGACGCGCCCGGAGTGAACTCGCTTCCTCGTCCGGGTTCGGGGCGGCTAGACTGCAGCGCATGGACGATCCACACACCGACGGGATGCCGGAGTCCGAGCCGGCGTCGGGTTCGTCAGCAAGCCCGAAGGACGGGGGGGTGGCGCGGCAGATCCTCGGTCTCGGCATCGACGTGGGCGGCACGGGCGTCAAGATGGCGGTTGTCGATCTGGAGCGCGGCACGCTCGTTTCCGACCGCGTGCGCGAGAAGACCCCGGACCCCTCCACGCCGGAAGCGGTGGTCGAGACGATCGGCCGGTTGGCGGAGCGACTCGAGGCGGCCGGGCACAGGCTGCACGGCCTGCCCACGGGCTGCGGCCTGCCCGGCGTGGTGAAGGACGGCCGGCTCCTCACCGCAGCCAACATCGACAAGCGCTGGGTCGACGCGCCGGCGGCCGAGATGCTCACCGAGCGTCTCGGGCACCGCGCGATCATCATCAACGACGCCGATGCGGCCGGCGTGGCGGAGATGGCCTTTGGGGCCGGCGTCGGGCGGCAGGGCGTCGTGCTGATGCTCACGCTGGGAACGGGGATCGGCAGCGGCCTGTTCGTCGACGGGATCCTGGTCCCCAACACGGAGCTCGGCCACCTGACGTTCCACCGCCGCGATGCGGAGACGCTGGTGAGCGCCGCGTCACGCGAGCGGCGCGGAATCGGATGGAAACGCTGGGCACGCGAGTTCACCGAGTACCTCGCGCTCATCGACCGGTACCTGTGGCCGGACGTGGTCATTCTCGGGGGCGGGATCAGCAAGGTCGCCGACAAGTGGCTGCCGCGGGTCAACGCGCGCATGCCCCTCGTGACTGCCCGCCTGCTCAACGAGGCCGGCATCGTCGGTGCGGCGCTCGCGGCCGCCGGGCCACAGCTCCTCGGCAGCAGCACGGTGGCGCGCGTCGTCTCGGGCGCCGAGGCCGAGGCCCACGCAGAGGCACCGGTCGGCCTCACGGTCCCGACGGGCGCGTCAGGCGCCCCCGAAGGCCGGACGGAGGTCGCGGCGCAGGAGTAGGGCCGCGGCCCGCGCGGTCTCCTCAGGCGACCCAGATACGGCGGCCCCGGCCGCGTATCAGCTCGGCGACGACCGCCGGCAGAAGAGCGACCAGCGCCACCAGGCACCAGTCGAACAGATCGAGCGGCACCGCGCGGAAGGTTTCGGCGATGCCCGGGACGTACGGGATCGCGGCCTGGACCGCCACCGTCGCGACTGCCCCCAGCAGCAGGATCCGGTTGGGCCGGAGCCCCAGGACGGAATGCCGCAGGCTTCGATTCGCGTTGGCCCGCACCGCCTGTCCCGCCACCAGGGCCGTGTAGGCGAGCCAGCGGGCATGCTCGAACCCGTCCCCGCGCGTCTCCATCAGGACCAGGGCCGCTGCCGCGCTGAAGCCCCCGGCCAGCGCGATGCGCAGCAGGATGCTGCCGCTGAGGAGCGGCTCGTGCCGGGGGCGTGGCGGCCGCTGCATCAGGTCGGGCTCCTCCGCCTCGCCCTCGAACGACACCGCGGTGAGCATGTCGATGAAGACTTCGAGCCAGAGGATCTGGATCGGGAGGAGCGGCTGGCCGTAGCCTGCGATGGTCGCGATGAGGATGAAGCCCAGCATCGCCACGTGCGTGGAGACGAGGAAGACCAGCCCCTTCTGCACGTTGTCGACGATGCGACGGCCCTCCCGCAGCGCGTACATCAGCGTGGCGAACGAGTCGTCGCCCAGCACCAGGTCGGATGCGCCGCGCGCCACCGCCGTACCGCTTCCCATCGCCACCGCGACGTCGGCGTGCTGCAGGGCGGGCGAGTCGTTCACCCCGTCGCCCGTCACCGCGACGGTGCGGCCCGCCCGGCGTGGCGCGTCGACGAGGCGCAGCTTGTCCTCCGGCGCGGCACGGGCCACGACGTGGATCCCCGGGAGTTCGGCCTGGAGGGGCGCCTCGTCCCACGTGGCGAGCTCGTCGCCGCGCGCCACGCGGTCGTTGCCCAACCCCGCCTCGCGCGCGATCGCCGCGGCGGTCAGGGGGTGATCGCCGGTCACCACGATCGCCTGGACCTGAGCACCGGTCGCCAGCCGCAGCGCGTCCCCGATGCCGGGCCGCAACCGGTCGGCGACCCCGACCAGGGCGGACGGGCGCCAGGGTTCGGCGTCGCGGCGCCCGGCCAGCAGGAGGAGCCGCTCGCCCG
>JBJKRK010000378.1:0-4609 GCA_046704705.1 Candidatus Limnocylindrales bacterium
AGTTGCGGTTCGGGCGACCCGGATCGATCGTCTGGATCGTCCCGTCCAGGACACGCACGACGGTGCCGCTCGCGGCGCTGTACTGATCGAGCGAGGCCACGAGGGCGCTCCCGTCGAGCACGATGCCAGGGGGTTCTCCGTGCGCTGGTCCGGCCGTCTCCCCGACCCGCACAGGGGTCGCCGCCCCATCCGGCAGATGTGCCTCCATCACCCGCCAGTCCGCGCTCCTGCCGGCCGCCAGGCCGTTGGCCGTCTCCACCCAGGCGACCGCGCTCGGGGAGAGCGCGATCGAGTACACCTGCTGCGCCACGCCGAGGCTGCGAACGAGCGACCCGTCGGCCAGCGAGCGCACGACGATCCGTGAGGCGGCGGGGTTGGCGGCGGAAGACGCCTCGACCCCGTACGCCACCCGACCGCCGGCCATGGCGAGGGGCGGGACCATCGGCGCAGGGCAGCCCAGGCCCTGGCCACCCGGCAGGATGAAGGAGCGCTCCGCCACCCCCGCGTCGATCTGGCGGAAGGCCGAGGAGGACAGCCCATCGTTGCCGAGTGGCGCCGTCACAATCCGCCAGGTGACGCTTTTGGGCTCCGGCAACGGGCACGGATCTCCAGCTTGGTCGAGGAGGACGGTAAGCCACCCACCTCCGGCGACAACCTCGTCGACCTGCTCGGTCGCCGCAAGCGCGATCGGGACCAGGATCATGACGCCACTTCCCAGATCGATCCCGATGATGGTGCGGTTTCCGTCGCCGCGGGGGTACGGCTCATATGCGACCGGCCCCACTGGCGCTCCGCCTGGCGGCGTCGATGACTCGGTGGCCGCCACGACGCGGAGCGCATCCGGCGGGAGCTCGAGCTCCGGCAGGCCCATGTCGAGGGCGGCCGAGGTGATCGCAAACGATGGCACGACCGCAGACGGGGAGGCGGCCGATGGGGAGGCTGAGGGCGAGCTCGGGGACGAAAGCGCGGCTGCGGACGGGGAGGCTGTGGGCGCGACGGGCGCCCTGGTCGACACTGACCCGCCGCAGGCGGCGACCACCAGCAGTAGGATCGCGCCGAAGCTCGCGACGGGCTGCCACGGTCGGTGCGCACGCATGGTCGTGACGCGCGTCCAGCTCACCGACCCGGCAGCCACAGACTGAACTGCCACGGCCCGGTGATGCTTGAGGGCGAGCTGCCGGAGGGTCCCCCCATCAGCCGGTCCACGGTGATCGTCGCCCTCCCGCCCGGATGGGTGAGCCCCTCGACCGAGGCTAGATCGAACACCAGCGTCCCATCGACGGTCTCGGACACCGACGCCATCACCGGGAACGACCGACCGTCGGCGGTGAACGTGACGATCGGGTCCATGTTGTCGAGCGGAGGCCCGGAGACATGCAGGCGGGTGCGCACCATCGTCGGCGAGATCGACACGGGATCGAGCGCCAGCGTGTAGCCGGCGGCCGTCACCGTGCCCTCCGTTGGGCGCACGATCGCCCCGCCGCCTGCCACGTCGGCGCCGAAGCGGAAGGTCACCGGGCCCGGCATCGGGGTGAAGGTGGCGCCCGGTGAGGGACCCACCAACTGCGCGTTCGCCGAGGGCTCGAGGCGGAGCGTGAGGGTGAGGTCGATCGGCCCCGCCGCCAGCGGCGCAGGGGTCTGGAAGCCGATCAGGAGGCCGAGCGCGTTGCCCCCCGGGTTGCCGCTCACGAAGTACGGCTGGTACTCGCGCCCGAGGCTGTCGGTGAGCGCGACATCGGGCCCGATCTCGACGGGGGTGGCGCCCGACGCTTCCGCCACGCTCACCCCGAGGAACACCTGGTTCGCGTCGGCGTAGACGCGCTCGAGCTCGAGCGTGTACGGTCCGGCGCTCTCGACGATGGCGGGGCGTGCGGCGCGCTCCCAGGCGAGGTGCCAGCCCTGCACCGGGCCCAGCATCGGCTCGAAGAGCTCGACGTACGCGGCGCCTGCGCCAGCCACGATCGCCCCCGCCAGGAGGAGCGCGAGGGGACGCCCCCAGCGGCCGTGCGGCCAGCGCAGCGAGCGGAGACGGGGCCGAGCGGGCAACCCGGCTACCCGGCCTTCCGCGGCGCGGCGCGCGATGGCAGCCTGCACTCGCGCGTCCATCCGGGTGCCCGCCTCAGGCGACGGCGTCGTCCCGAAGGCGGCCCAGAGCGCCTCGTCCAGGTCGCCGGGCACGAAGCCTCCGCCGGCGATGCGCCCGCCCACGTCAGCTCCGGACACCGTATGCCTCCCGAAGGGCGTTGAGCGCGCGGCTGAGGAGCTTCTGCGTGGCTGCCTCGCTCTTCCCGATCACGTCACCGATCTCTCTCGCCGTGAGCCCGGCGCCGTAGCGCAGGGCGACAGCCTCGGCGGCGGGCTCGCCCAGCGCCGCGACATGCCGACGCAGCTCTGCCCCTTCGGCCGCCTGGACGGCCGAGGCCGCGGGGTCGTCGTCCGCGGCCGGATCGAGCCCCCGCTCGAACGCGTCGAGCGAGTGTGTCGGGCGGGCGCGGCGCGCCGCATCGAGCGCGGCGTTGCGGGCGATCCGCAGAAGCCAGGCGGGGAGACCGCCACCCACAGGGCGGAAGCGGCCGATCGCGGCCAGCGCCCGCTCGAAGGTGGCGGCGGTGAGATCGGCCGCCGCATCATCGTCACCGACGCGGGCGCGGAGGTACCGGTAGACGGGCAGCCGGTACCGTTCGTACAGGGACCCGAACGCGGCGGGATCGGCGCATGCCGCGGCGACGAGCGCCTCGTCGGGCTCGCCCCGCATGCCAGCTGCGCCGTCGATGACGCCCGCCTTCCCCAGTGTGGCGGCGTCGCTCTCCACCTCACCCCCAGTGTCGTGGCCACCGCGTCCGGGCCTCCCGCTCCGATAACGCGGTTGCGGGCTCGAACCGGACAACGGCCTGCGTCAGGTGGCGTCCTCAGCCCAAGTTGCCGCTGCCCGCATCACCGGATGGAACCCGCGGCGGCATCATGGGCCCGGGCGGTGTTCCCCGACAGTGCCGTCGGTCATGACGAGGCACCGGACCAGACAAGGGCGCGTCTGGGTTGCGCTCGTCCGGAGCGCGTGCCCTTGTGCGTTATCGAGACGGCGACCACGGGACGGACGCCGACGACCAGGACCGGCGACCTGTCTCGTCCGGCCGCCTTGCGCCGGGCCGGAAGTCCCTTGACGTGGCGTGACCACGACACAGAGCATCCGTGCGGAGGGAACAGGGGGTGGCGATCCCGTACATATTCATCGAGCTCGTCGGTCTGTTGCTGTGCGCCGGCTTGGCCTTCGCCTGGTGGCGCGCGCCTGCGTTGACGCGGGCGCGAGGGGCGGAATGGGAACCGGTCGCGCTTGCCGAGAGAACACGGCGGCTGCGCACCACGATCGCTGCCGTGTTCGCCCTGCTGGCGCTCCTGGCGGCAGGGCTCACCTGGGCGGGCATGCCGCTCGCTCCGAACGCTGAGCCGATCGCGTGGGGCAACGAGTGGAGTGGCGGCGACCCCCGCTTCCTCGCCTATCGCGGCTCCTATGACCCGTTCATCGACACGCCGCCCGGCCAGATGATCTTCGCGTACGCGCCGGATGCTGAACTGCGGGCCGGCATCACGCTCGTCAACAACGGCCCGGCACCCCTGACCGTCAGCGGGATCGAGCCGACGCAGGGGCCGAACGTGCGCTCCCTCACCCTGCGCCTTCCGCCAGAGCCGCTGCCGAGCGACCTCCTGCCGCTCTACCCGAACGAAGGGTCGTCGATCTGGATCAGCGAGCCCTTCCACCCGTTCACGATCCCCGCCCACACGCAGGTCGGGCTCGCGCTCGCCGTCACGCTTGGCACCTGTCCCGGCGCAGAGCCGCAGCCCACGCGCGCGCCCGGAGCGACGCTGCTGCCCGACACCGACCCACGGTTGAACGGCGGGTTCGGCGTGGTTGACACGTTGCGCCTCGACTACACGGCCCTGGGGATCGCGCGAACCGCCAGCCTGCGCATGCCCTTCGCCATCGTCGCTGCCACCGGGCAGAGCGGCTTCGGCTGCCCGGCCGGGTGAGCGTGTCGCGGTGAGCCGATGACCGGCGCCGACGCGGCACTCCGCGCGGTGCACCTCTCGAAGCGCTACGGCCGCGATACGTGGGCTCTTCGAGAGGTCGACCTTGCGGTGCCCGCGGGTGCGATCACCGCGCTCGTGGGGCCGAACGGGGCGGGCAAGTCGACCCTTATCCGGACCTCCGTCGGGTTCGAGCGCCCGACGGGCGGTGAGGTGCGGGTGGCGGGCGTCGACCCGTGGCGCAGTCGGAGCGAGGCGATCCGTCACATCGGGTACGTCCCGCAGGGGATGTCGCTGTACGGCAGCCTCACCATTGCCGATCATCTCGATCTCGCGGTGAGCCTGCGGCGCGGCTTCGATCGCGTGGTCGCGGCACGTCGCTTGGACGAGTTGGAGATGCCGCTTGGACGCAGGGTGGACCGGTGCTCGGGTGGGCAGCAGGCGCAGGTGAGCCTTGCGCTGGCGCTCGGCACCCGGGCCGACGTCTACCTCCTCGATGAGCCGCTCGCGGCGCTCGACCCCTTGGCCCGGCGCGACTTCCTCTCGGTCCTCGTGGCGGCCGTGCACGAGGATGGCGCGACCGCGG
>JBJKRK010000379.1:0-3831 GCA_046704705.1 Candidatus Limnocylindrales bacterium
AGAGAGGCTGACCTGCGGCGGCAGCACCTTCACCCGCTCGGCGCTCGACGCGCCCACCGACGCAGCGCGCGCATCGGGGCCCGCGTACGACGCGCTGCGGGCGACCTTGGCCCAGTTCGCGAATGCGTTTCCCGGCGCCTCGGGGTGGCCGTGGCAGCTCGTCGCCGAGGACCCCGCGGGGGCGACGTTCCTCGCCCGGACCGACGCGCTCGGCTCGCCCGGCTGGGTGACGGCCGAGGTGTCCCGTGAGGGCGGCACGTGGAAGCCGCGCGGCATCGGGCAGTGCCACCTCTCGGTCGTGATCGCGGCGGACCTCGGCCCAGCCCGGTGGGCCCTCGATCCGGCGTACCCGGTGCCGGGTCCAAGCTCCATCGAGCTGCACGTGCTGGTCTGGGAACTCGGCTGCAACGGCGGGAATCCGCTCACCAGGCGGATCGGGCCACCGGTGATCGACTACGGCGCGACGACGGTGACGGTCACGCTGGGCGTCCGGTCGCTCGGCGGGATCCAGACGTGCCCGGGGACGCGCGGCACGCCGGCCACGATCAGGCTCTCGCAGCCCCTCGGGTCGCGGATGCTGCTGGACGGCGGAACGGTCCCGCCGGCCGCCCCCTCGCCGATGTTCTAGGCCGGCTCGAATGCGGCTCAGGTGGCAATGGCTTCGCTCGTGGTGACCGCGCCACGAGATCGGGGGCGCTGACGCAGGGCCACCGCCTGGGCGCGACGTGCTGCGGGCACTACGGGCTGCACAGGCTGGCCGTCGAGCCCGACATCGTGTTCCAGGCGATGTTCTGGATGCGGCTGCCGTCGGCGCTGAGGCCGAGGTAGAGGTCCTCCGGGAAGGAGCGCTTGACCCCACCTAAGGCACCCAACCTGCGCAGCGTGTCGTTCGACCGCGCGAGGGGCACGACGACCACGGCGGCGAAGCTGTTGGCGGGGTTGGTCTGCTGGAAGTCGACGGTCCAGCGGTCATGCTCGGCGAGGCGGGCTCGCAGGTACGCGTCGACGGCGCTGGCACCGCTGATGCTGATAGCCGAGCGCGTCACGTAGTTGCAGTCCGAGAGCTGGGGCTCTGGATCCAAGAGGGCGAGGAGGGTGGTGAGCTGGCCCGCGTTGTACGCCGCGTAGAAGCGGGCGGCCAGGGCGAACTCACCCGCTTCACGTTGGTTGAGGCTGTACACGCCCAGTGGCAGGGGCGGCGCCGGGGCCACGAGCGCTGACGCGGACGACGGGAGCACGTTCGAGGCTGCCGACGACGGCGGTGCGAGGGAGGCTGTCGGGGCTGCAACCAGGACCTGGCGCTTCGGGCTAACCTCGATGCCGGCGACAAACGCCGCCACCGCCACGGCCAGAAGCGCCACCAGCATGCGGGGCGGCAGCGGCGCACGCCGCCCGCGCATCGTCGGGGTAAGCGGTGCCAGCGGCGGCTGATCGTTCCTCACGCCCCGAGAGCATACGTGCGGGCGGGCGAGGGGGCTCCGGGCGCCATCAGCCGACCACGCGCACGGGCTGCACGTGTGGGCCGATGGCACAGGGTTGGTCCTGGGCGGAATCCTGGACCGACGCTGCCCCCGGCGCCCCATGGTGCCCACAGCAGCCCGGGCAGGACATCGAACGGAGGGTCTGGCCGAAACGTCTCAACGATGTGCGCGGAGTAGATTGCCCGCGTGAGGCAGCATCGGTCGCGCGAGCGCGGATGAGACGATTCGCCCGATGAGCGACAACCAGCCGCATCGTCTCGCGGACGACCCGCCCGCGGGGGGAACCGCGGTGCCGAGCGCCGCGCGGGGCCGGGGTCCGGCCATGCGGTGGCGGTGTGCGCTGGCCGGGCTCGCGGCGCTTGTCATCTTCGCCGCGCTTGCGGGCGCGCTCCTGCTCGTCCGTCCCCTGTCTTCCGGGCCAGGGGCACTCGGATCGGTTGCTCCATCGGGCGCTTCCCCGTCCGCCTCGGGCCCGGGCTCGGCGGCGCCGTCGTCGCTCCCCGAGACCCCGGCGCCCTCGTCCGCGCCCGCCCTCACCGCGTCCTTCACAGCGGGCGGCTTCACCTGGCAGCCGCTGTCGACCGACCAGGCGGGGAGGGTCAGCCCGTGGCCGACTCCCTCGCCGCTGCCCCCGGGCGAGTTCGTCGGCGGTGTCGAGAAGACCGGCCACGGGTTCGTAGCGGTGGGCGCGGCCCCTAACCCGGCGAATGCGACCTCGACTGCCCTGGCCTGGTACCTCGGTCTTGACGGCTCCGGCTGGCAGCAGGCCACCGTGCAGGACGCGTCTGACGCAACCATGGGCGGGCTCTTCATCGCGCCGGACGGCGTCCTCGTCGCGTACGGCGAGAACGGCTACTCCGCGAACACGCAGATGATCGACACGCAGGGAACGGCGCTCTGGACCTCGGCCGACGGACGGAGCTGGACGAGGGTCCCGGCGCAGGCCTCTCTCGTGGGCGGGCTCATCGAGCACGTCGTGCAGGGCAACGGGACATTCGTGGCGGTGGGAACGGCGCCCGTCGGCACACCGCGGATCGAGTCGGGCACGGCCGGTCCGCCGATCTGGACCTCGACGGACGGCGTGCGCTGGAGCCGGATCGCACCCTCGAGCGTGTTTCCTTCCGGCGGGCGCCTGGTGCTCAACGGGGTGGTCTGGACGGGCGCGCGCTTCGTGGCGGCGGGTGTCTCGCTCGGCGCGCCGCAGCCGCTCGCCTGGACCTCCCCCGACGGGCGTGACTGGGCAGCGACCGACATGGCCTCGACGTACGCGCAGCCGGTGGGAGGCGGCGAGCCTGCCGGCCTCGCGCGGGTGGGCTCGCTGCTGGTGGCGGTGGGGATGCTGAGCAACGGCGGGGCGACCGACCAGCCCGCCGCCTGGGAGTCGGCCGATGGCGGCATCCACTGGACGCTCGTTCCCATGCCGTCGTCCCTCGACGGGGTCATCCTGCAGTCGATCGAGAACGTGAACGGGCAGTGGACGGTCACGGGCAGCGCGTTCGACACGGGCGCCCCCGTCGCCTGGACACTCACCTCGACCACAGCCCCGCCGCCCGTCACCGCGCCCGCCGCGCTCGCCTTCTTCGACGCCGAGAACGGGCTTCTCGTCGGCAGCACCGGCCCGGCCGGCAGCGGCGGCACGAACGGCGTGGTGTGGCGCACCTCCGACGCCGGCCGGAGCTGGGACGTAACTCGTCTCGACGTTCCGCCCTTGGTCTCGATCGCCGTGGCGGCCGGTTCGGACGCCTGGGCGGCCGGCACCTGCCCGCCCGACCTGGCCGGCTGCCGGTCGGGCGTCTTCGCCAGCACCGACGGCGGGCGCACCTGGAAACGGGTCTCCGACCTCGCGCTCGCCTCGCTCTCCTTCGTTGACCCGCTGCACGGCTGGGCCGTGGGACCGCCGGCGCCCAGCACCGTCCAGCCCGCGCCACCCCGGCTCTTCGCCACGCAGGACGGCGGTCGGACCTGGACGCCCCGCCGCAACCCGTGCGGCACGTACGGCTCGCTCGCCGCGGTGAGCTTCGCCGACCGCCTGCACGGCTGGGTCGGCTGCGGCTACGTGGCGGGCGCGGGGAACTCGGCGGCCAAGGCGGTCTACGCTACCGCCGACGGCGGACGCACCTGGCAGCTCCGTGCCGGGCAGGCCTGGAACGGTCCGCCGCCCGTCGGCTCGATCACCTTGTCCGACTACCTGGCCGGCCTCCAGATGCGCGCCGACGGGGTGGGAGTGATCTGGCAGAGTAGGGGCACCGACCTGCGCACGTCCGATGGAGGGCGGACCTGGACGGCCACCCCGCCCGGCCTGTTCGACGCCGTCATCCCCAGCGGCTTCTGGCTCTTCGACGACACGCAC
>JBJKRK010000380.1:0-2501 GCA_046704705.1 Candidatus Limnocylindrales bacterium
GCGTCCTGCCCCGTGAACGTCGCCGACGACGTTCAGGCGCCGGCGCACCGGCGCGGCCGTTCTCAGCCCACCGCCTTCTGGAGGAGCGCGGTGATCCTCGCCTCGACGGCAGGGGTCATCTCCGTCAGCGCGTACACGATCGACCACATCGAGCCGTCGTCAAGGTGGGCCTTGTCGCTGAATCCCAGCGTCGCGTACCTCGTCTTGAACCTCGCGCGCTCCCAGAAGTAGCAGATGAGCTGGCCACCCCGGTAGTACGCGGGGCTCCCGTACCAGGTCCTGGGTGCAAGTTCTGGCGCGGTGGCCTTCACGATGGCATGGAGTCGCTCGGCCATGGAGGGATCCGGCTCATCGAGCTGGGCGATCTTGGCCAGCACGTCGGCTTCGCCGTCCGCGGCCTTCTTGCCGCCCCTGCCGGGGCGCGTGGCTCGCTTCCGCTCGCGGCGGTATTCCTGGACTGCCGCCCGCTCTCGTCGGTCAGCACCGGGTCCGACTTCCGCGCACCCGCGACTCTCGTGGTCCTCTTCTCGTCGGTCATGGTGTCCTCTCCGCGGTGGGTCGATCACATCGGCTGGACGGCCGTCCTGGCCGCGCGTGCCGATCCGCTCGTGGTCGCCATGCATGTCCCTGTGCAAGGGCAGCGACTCCTCCTGGTCGTCACGTCCGCGCCGGACGGCTGGATCTTCGTGGTGTGGCGCCTCCTTCCTTGCCGTGCGGGGACGAGGTTCGACATCGATACAGACGGAACGGGACGCGGGCTCGTGACAGCTCGTCAGTCTGGCCGGCAGCGAACCGGGCGCTCGTCGAGGTGGCGGAGCTTCTCCGGGTTGCTGATCGCCCGCACGGCGATGACCTGCCCGCCGACGATGTCGAGGACGGTGACGCTCACCGCCCGCCACTCGGCATCGAAGAACACCACCCCCGGCTGGCCGTTGATCTCGGCGAACCGCTGCTCGACCGCACCCAGTGCCGCCGGGCGGTGGCCGGCAAACACGCGAGTGACACGCTCCCGCCCGTGGATCGGCTGCGGGAACGCCGGTCCCTTGCCGCCCGCGCGACCAGCCGCTGGAGGCGCGGCTGCCCGTCGCCCCAGACGATCAGGCAGAGCGCGCTCCGGTCATCTCTGGCCGCGAGATCGACGCCCAGCGTCCGCACGATCTGCTCCTGACGACGGGGCCCCGCTGTCCGCACCCAAGGGGTGCTGCGGCCTCCTGACGGTCCGTCTGTCAGCGTGGCCCGTCGCGCCCGTCGCACCCGTCGCACTCCGGCACGATCGGTGCGCCCCGAAAGTGCAGCCTGAACGCCTCGATCGGCTCGGCGCGACCCTTGACTCGGACGGCGCCCAGCGTCGTCAACTCGAATGAACCGTCCAGCGCCGTGGCTGTGGCCGGACCGATCACAACCTCACCCGGTTCGGCCAGTCCCTCGAGGCGGGAGGCGACGTTGACCGTGTCGCCGATCGCCGTGAAGCTGCGGTACTCCTCGGCGCCGATATTGCCCACGAGGGCCGGTCCCGTGTTCACGCCGATGTGGAACAGGGGTCCTGGCCGCGGACCTGCGGCCAGCGGGGCGGTACGCTCGAGGATGGCGCAGGCGGCACGGCAGGCCCGAGCGGCGTGGTCGGTCTGCGGGTGGGGCGCGCCGAAGACGGCCATCACGGCGTCGCCAGGCAGCTGGGTCGGCGTCCCGCCCAGCTCGAGGATGGCGGGGAGCGCGATCGCGAAGCAGGCGTTCAGCATCCGCACGACCTCGCCTGGCGAGCGGTGCTCGGCATAGGTCGAGTAGCCGCCCAGGTCGGCAAACAGGACGCTGACTTGCGCGATCTCCCCGCCCAGCTCGGCACGCCCTGGGTCCGCCTCGAGCGCTGCCGCGAGGTCAGCCGAGAAGTACCGCTGGACGATGCCGCGCACGGCAGCCAGTGCTCCCTCGCGCCCGCCTGCGAAGAGCCGCACGAGGAGCCACGCCACGAGCGGCACCACCGTCAGGTTGAGACCGAAGAGGAGGTTGCGCACCGAGGTCGAGAAGTGCGGTGCTGGCGGGGACGGCACAAAGGCCACCAACAGCATGAGCAGGGCGTACTCGAGGGCGAGCGCGAGCGCCAGCCGCCGGTGCCCGAGCAGCAACGCCGCGATCGGTCCCAGGGCGGCCCACAGCGCGACCGCGCTTCCGGAGACGAAGCCGCCCAGCAGCCACATCAGCAAGAAGGGAAACGTACTGTACGGGACGAACTGACTGACGGCGAGCCAGCGGTAGGCGTGGCTGCGCGCGAAGACGGCAAGGCTGACGGCCGAGATCACGGCATACAGCCAGGGGATGAACGCAGCCTGCGGAGCGCCTGCCAGCCAGTAGATCGCGCCCCACAGGATCGTGAGTGGCAGGATCGTCAGCACCGCGGCGACGAGCAGGAACTTCCGCAGCCGCGTGTCTTCGTCGTCGCGCGCCTCGACACCCATGCCGAGCAGGCGGTTCAGCGGCGTGGCCACTTCGCGATGCCAGCAAAG
>JBJKRK010000381.1:0-5234 GCA_046704705.1 Candidatus Limnocylindrales bacterium
GAAGCGTGCGGTGTCGGCCGATACGGCCTTGCGGTTGGCGCGCTATTTCGGGACGAGTGACCGTTTCTGGCTGAATCTTCAGGCACGCTTCGATCTCGAGGTGCAACGCGATCTGCTGGGGAAGCGCCTGGAGCGCGAGGTCGCCGTGCTCGCGCCGGCCAGATAGCGAGGCGCTGCCGCCGCGACGTCAGGCGGGAAGGGCCCGGGGCCACGAATTGCGAGCTGCCCGGCGCGGTAATTCCGGCCGTTGACCGCACGACCGGATCATGCGCATATCTGACAGCAATTCATGCGCATGAGGTCCGCCATGGCCAAAGCCAGGAAAGCCCCCAAGAACCTGTCCCTCGATCCCGACGCGGTCGCGCGCGCCGAGCGCTATAGCCACCGCCACGGCATCAGCGTGTCGCAGCTCGTGGACGACTTCCTCCGGTCCCTCCCCGTGGACGCCGATTACCCCCGCTCGCTCCGGTTGTGCGCCGCCTGAGAGGTGCCGCCGCCGGGAAGACCGATCGGGCGGCCTACCGCGCGCACCTTCACCGCAAGTACGGGAGCCGATGATCGGTGCCGCGCGCCAGGGGCGAGTCTCTCGTCACCCGCACCCCTCGCGACTTGAGGGGCGCCCCGGTGGAGATCCGGTCCGCGGGGGAGATCGTCGCGCTGCTGCACCGGCCCGCAGTCGGGACCAGGAAGTCGCCGATCGGTGCCTTGGCATCGTGACGCGTACGCATACTTCCGGTACATGCGCGCCGCCGTTCACGCCGCAGATGGTCGAGGACGCGCTGGACGGGTAGGCACCCCGCTGCCGGTGGATGGGCCGGCCGCGCCGGCCCCGTCGGGCTTACCGTTGCAGATGCCGGATGAAGACGACGAGGGCCGGCACGAGCCTGGGATCGAGCGGCAGCGATGGATCGGCGTACACACTCGTGAGCTGCGCCTGGAGATCGGGCGGCCCGTCCTTCAGCACGTGCGTCATGCCGTCGAGCACGAGCAGCCTGGCGCGCGGATTGGCCTTCGCCAGCCGCTGCGCCTCATCGACGCCGATCTGCCCGTCGTGCGTGCCCTGCACGATCAGCGTCGGGATCTGCAGTCGCGCGATCTCGACGGCCGGATCGTACCTGAACCACGAGATGAGGTAGGGCTGGATGCTGGCGTGGTAGAGCGGCTGCAAGGGCGCGGGCACGCTGTCGGTGGTCTCGCCCTTCTCGAGACCGGCGAGGATGCGATCCGACTCCGCCGCCAGTTCGGGGGGAAGCTGACGCTTGAGCTGGGCTCGGAGCACTGTGGCGGCCGGCAGTCCCGCGCCTTCCAACGAGACATACCCGTCGGGGCGCGCAGGCGGGGCCGCGATCATTCCGATCAGCGAGCCCTCGCTGTGCCCGATCACGGTGATCGTGCTGAAGCGCCGATCGGCGCGGAGCTTGGCGATCCAGCCTTCGGCATCGTGCACGTAGTCATCGAACCGCAGGTCGACCTCGCGCGGGCCGGCTGCCCGGCTGGCCGCGATGCCGCGCTTGTCGTAGCGGACGGTCGCGATCCCGCTGGCCGCCAGGCCGTCGGCGAGGAGCTTGTAGGCGTCGGTGTGGACGCCCGCCGGGTTGTTGCCGTCGCGGTCGGTGGGCCCCGAACCGGCGATGATGAGCGCCACGGGATACGGGGCGGTGCCCTGAGCGGGCAGGGTGAGCGTGCCCTCGATCGCGCCGGTCGGGGTCTGGAGGGTCACGGGCTCTTCCCGAGGAGTGAGGCGGGTACCGGGGGAATCGGCCACGGCGATCGTGGAGGCCACGAGGCCGGCCGCGAGAATCAGCGGGTACATGGGCGTGCAATCCTCCGAAGGGTGACGGGGCACGAGGCCCGGGGTCCCTTCAACTCTAAGATAATTAGCTAATCATGCAAGTAATGTCCATGGGTGGAGTGGAGCGATCCCCTGGCGGTGGAGCCGGTGTTCGTCTGCCGAGGCGCGGGCTACGACGGCAGCAGCGTCGGGATGAGAAGCGGGGGCCGGCCGCTGCAACTGTCACCCGGACACGGCCGTCCCCGGCCGGACGCCGCCAGCCTGCGCGCCACCGCCGGTCTGAATGGCTCGATGCGGCCGCAACGCGGACAGGTCATCAGCCAGATGGCGCCCGCCCTGTTCTCGTGGCGGGTGTGGCGCTCGCGCGGATCCAACCAGTACTGCCCGCCGCCGTCGCGGGGTGTATCCGTTGCCATTCGATCTCCCGGATACGTGCATCATGGTCCCCGCCCGTGCGAGCCGCAAGCCGGTTCGTGCACGAGCCGACTGTGGACGCCCACCGGGGGCCTCCCGCTCCGATGGCCACGCCGGTTGACAGGCAAGTATATACTTGCCTATTGTTGGTGCGTGGACGATCTGTTCAAGGCGCTGGCCGATCCGACCCGGCGGTCGATTCTGGATGAGCTGACGGAGCGCAACGGGCAAACGCTCTTCGAACTCTGCACGCGTCTCGCGATGAAACACGAAATCGGGCTCACGCGCCAGGCCATTTCCCAACACCTCGACGTGCTGGAATCCGCCGGCCTCGTCACCACGCGTCGCGAGGGGCGGTACAAGTTCCACGACATCGACCCCAAGCCACTGAAGCACATCGCGAAGCGCTGGCTTCGCCCCACTGGAGGCGTCCGCTCATGAGGATCGTGCTCACCGGTCTGTTCGTTCCGAACCAGGACGAAGCGCTGCACTTCTACACGCAGGTGCTGGGCTTCGTGAAGAAGACGGAGTTCCCGGTCGGGGCGGATCGCTGGCTTACGGTGGTCTCACCCGAACAGCCGGGCGGCCCGGAATTGTCATTGACGCCCGATGGACACCCTGCCGTCCGGCCGTTCAAGGAAGCGCTCGCCGCCGACGGGATTCCGTTCACGTCGTTCGCGGTCCAAGACGTCCGGCGCGAGTTCGAGCGGCTGCGCGCGCTCGGGGTGCGGTTCACGCAGGAGCCGGTGACGCTCGGGTCAACGACGACGGCCGTCTTCGATGACACCTGCGGCAACCTCATCCAGATCGCGCAGAAGCATTAGCGGCGGAGGTGGGGGTGGGGGTGGGGGTGGCCGGCGGTTGGTCCGTTCGGCCACCAACCACGACCGGTGCGAGCGTACGCGCGTCCTTCCCACCAATGATCTCCCGCGCCCCGAACCTCGGCTCTTTCGCCTCCCGTCCGACGCGCTTGCTCCCCACCAATGCCGAATCCGGCGCCCGGCTTCGGCCCGGCAAATCAGCCCCCTTCATCCCTCATTCGCAGGTCTGCCTGCTCCAACTCTCAGCGATGGGGTCCTCGCGCCCTGTTGCGGGACCTCACCAGCCACGCAAGTACAGGAAGCCGGCCACCGCGGCGAATCCCAAGCAGTACATGCCGAACCATGACCAGCGCCCCTCGTCGAGCCAGCGCGAGAGCCATCGGAGCGCGAGGAGCCCCGCGAGGAAGGAGAACGCCATCCCGATCAGTCCGGGCTCGAGCCAAGTGGCCACGTGGGCCGCGCCCATCGAATGCGCGGAGCGCAGCACCCGACGCAACTCCCAGAGAATGGCAAACGGCGTGATGGCCACCACCATCGCGAAGCTGAACGACTCGACTTCCGCACGCCGGCCGTCGGTCAGAAGACCGCCCGAGATGGTGACGCCCGATCGGGAGAACCCGCGGAATGGGATGGCCAGCCCCTGAAGCAGCCCCATCACCACTGCATCGAGTCCGCGAAGCGCGCCGCTGCCCGCGGCGTCCCTGCCCCGCGCCGCCGGTGCGCGACGACCGGCGTATATGATCAGCACCCCCGCGGCGGCCAGCGCCGGCGCAATCCAGTTCAGCTTGTTGAACAACACCTCGATGTCCACACCGGAGCCGCCCCGACTCAGGATGTGTTTGACCAGTTCCTGGACCGGCAAGAACACTACCGCCGAACAGATCGAAGCGAGCACGACGAGCTTCGCAAACGCATAGAACCGGTCCCAGGACGAGAAGAACTCGGCTGCCCAGCGCCGCCAGAAGTACGCGATCACGGCGAACATCGTGCCGGTGTGCAGCAACACCAGCAGCAGGGCGTTGGCCGGCGTGGACATGTCTTCGTGCAACAGCTTCGCCATCACGATCACATGGGCAGAGCTCGAGATCGGCAGCAGCTCGGCGAGCCCCTGAACGGTGGCGAGGACGATCACATGCAGCAGACTCATCGCGCGGACCTGGTAAAGGGGTGTGTTCAGGCGCTATCGGGTACTTCGAGTACCGAGCGAAGATAATGCCTGGCAGACAATGGGACGGAGCGGAGGGATCGTGCGTCAAGGACATGCGAGGGGAACACCCTTGCCTGCCGCGCACAACTTTCGCGCCACGGGAACGCATTGCTTCCGGCTCCCGTGCTTTCCAGAGACGCGTTAGGGGCGCCCGGCGGAGCACGGCGATGTCTGAGTTGTCAGCCGCGCGTAAGGCGCCAGCGGCCGGTGGTCATCGTGAGGTAAGGTACGCGCGCTAGGCTTCGCGATCCGATCGCCCCCCGCCTTTCGGACCCGCATCCGCCGTCATGATGTACCATTTGCCTGAACTCCGCTGGTCCCGGCTGGCAACTGCGCTGGCCCTGGTCGCCGCGCTTGCACGCCCTGCGCATGCACAGGCCGGATCCACAACCGACATCATCGTGGGCCGCATCGTCGCCGCCGACGCCGCGCCCGTGCCCGGTGCACGCGTCACGGCCATCTCGGTGCAGACCGGCCTCCACCACCAGGCGGTCACCGGTGCCGATGGCCGCTTCACGATCGTGTTTCCCGACGGGGGCGGCGAGTATCGGCTGACCGTGCTCCGCATCGGCTACACGCCGGCTCAGGTTGCGCTCCGCCGCCGCGCGGGCACCGACCGCATCGTGGCCGACGTCGCCCTCAAGAGCGCACCGATCACCCTGAGCACCATCGTCGTGCGCCCCGGTCAGGACTCCTCGTCCCGCTACGGACTCTCGGGTACCGGCCGCACGCTCCAACCCGCACAGGTCAATCGGCTGCCGGTGAATCCCGGAGACCTGGCCTCGATGGCCGGCCTCGCTCCGGGGGTTCTGGTCACCGCCGCCACCGATTCGACGTCGACCACCTTCTCGGTGGCGGGCCAGCCGCCGTCGCAGAATACGATCACGGTGGACGGATTGGCTCAGGGGACCGCGCAGATTCCACGCGATGCCATTCGCACCACAAGGGTCATCACGAATACGTACGACGTGGCCCGCGGCCAGTTCCTGGGCGGCCAGAT
>JBJKRK010000382.1:0-2957 GCA_046704705.1 Candidatus Limnocylindrales bacterium
CGGCCGACGCGGCGCTCTTCGTGGATCGACCATGGCTGGTGCTGCCGGGGCCTGGCGCGGGAGCGGCCGACCTGGAGCGCGTCGAGCGCCTTGCCCGTGCCTGCGGCGCGCGGCCGCGGCGGATCGACGCCGAAACGCACGATCGGCTCGTGGCGGCGATCAGCCACCTGCCGCTGCTTGCCAGCGTCGCGCTCGCGGAGGCGGTGCTCGGCGGACCGGACTGGCCGGCCGCGCAGGCGCTGGCCGCTGGTGGCTGGCGAGACATGACCAGGATCGCCCGCGGTGATGCCGAGATGTCGGCCGGGATCGCGGCGAGCAATGCCGACATCCTCGTGGAGTACCTCGATCGGCTGGAGGCGCGGCTCGGGGAGTGGCGCACCGCCCTGGTGCCGCCGGAGGGTCCGGACGAGGCGCGGCTGCGTGAGCGCTTCGAGCGCGTGCGCGCGGCGCTCTCCGCCGGCGGCGCGGACGACGCCGAAGACCGCAGCGGGGACGGCGCCGGAGACGGCGCATGACACGAGCATGAGCGAAACGGGGGAGCTCGTGCTCGGGGTGCCCCGGGAAGCGGCGCTCCGCGAGGGCAGCTGGCGCGGGATCCGGGGAGGTCCGTCCGTGGCCGGGCGGGTCGCCGACCTCGAACGGATGGCATCCTTCCGCGGCAGGACGGAGGCCGAGCAGGACCCCGGCTGGAAGCAGCTCATCCCGTATCTCGCGCTGCGTGACGGTGCGGCGGTCTTCCTCATGCACCGCACGCGTGCCGGGGGCGATCCCCGCCTGCACGATCGGTACTCGATCGGGGTGGGCGGGCACGTCAACCCCGGCGACGACGGGCTGCTTGGCGGGCTGCGGCGGGAGTGGCGCGAGGAACTCGCGGCCGACTTCGAGCCCGAGTTCACGCTCCTGGGCCTGCTGAACGACGACGACGACCCTGTCGGCGCCGTGCACCTGGGGATCGTGTACGCGGCCGATGCGCGGGGCCGGTCGGTGTCCATCCGCGAAACCGACAAGCTGAGCGGCGCCTTCGTGTCCCTGCCCGACGTCGAACGCGTGTACCGCCACCTGGAGACCTGGAGCCAGCTGCTGTTCGACCACCTGCGCTCCGGGCCATGAGGCCGGCGCCCGCGATGCGCTCCAGGCCATGCGGCCGGCGCCCGCAAGGGGAGGTCGAACGCGAACCGGCGGCAGGCCCCCGGGGTGCGCCGGGGGTCCGGAAGCGTTGCTTCGAGGGTGCCGTTCTGCCGTCGACCCCGTCTCCGGCAGCGACTACCATGACCGGCGGAGGCACGACGTGAAGCGGTCCACCTGGCGCGCGCACCTGCCCGGGATCCTCCTGGGAGTG
Organism: Candidatus Limnocylindrales bacterium; assembly: GCA_046704705.1. Taxonomy (GTDB): domain Bacteria; phylum Chloroflexota; class Limnocylindria; order Limnocylindrales; family CSP1-4; genus JBJKRK01. The sequence goes on from JBJKRK010000382.1 coordinate 1,340, forward strand.
GGCGCCGCACTGTTCCTTGCGATGCCGGTGAGGGCTGCCCGCCCACTCGTGGTGGTGCTGCCGACAACGGGAATCGTCGATCAGGTGATGGCGAGCTACGTGCAGGGCGGAATCTCGCAGGCTGCCTCGGAGGGCGCCGCCGCGGTGATCATCGAGATCGACACGCCCGGCGGCTCGCTCACCTCGATGCACGACATCGTGAAGGCGATCCTGGATGCCCCGCTCCCAGTGATCACCTGGGTGGCGCCTTCGGGCAGTCGAGCGGCGAGTGCCGGCACGTTCATCACGCTGGCCGGCAACATCGCGCTGATGGCGCCCGGCACGAACATCGGGGCGGCCTCGCCGGTGACGTCGACGGGCGGTGACATCACCGGGACCGAGGGGCAGAAGGTCCTGAACGATGCGGTCGCGAGCATCACCGCGATCGCGCAGCAGCGCGGGCGCAACGTCGACTGGGCGGTGAGCACCGTGAAGAGCGCGGTGTCCTCGTCGGCGACCGAGGCGGTCTCGGCGGGCGCCGTCAACGGCATCGCCGCGTCGTTGCCTGACGTCCTCGCCTTCGCAACGGGCAAGACCGTGACGGTGGGCGGCCGCGAGGTGACGCTCGATCTGCAGGGCGCGACCACCACGACGCTGGGTATGAACCCGCTGCAGGCGTTCCTCCACCTGCTGGCGGACCCCAACCTCGCCTTCATCCTGTTCATCGTCGGCGCGTATGGCCTGGTGCTGGAGTTCGTCCACCCGAACCTCCTGAGCGGAACCGCCGGCGCCGTCTCGCTGATCCTCTCGTTCATCGGGTTCCAGTACCTGCCCCTGAACCTGGCGGGGCTGCTGCTCATCGCCGCCGGGATCGTGCTGCTCGTGCTCGACCTCACCGTGACGAGCCACGGCATCCTGACGCTCGGCGGCCTGGCCGCGTTCGTGCTGGGCGCGTCTGTCCTCTACACGCAGCCGGGCCCGGGGGGCGGCAACATCGGCGTCGCCTGGCCCCTGATCCTGGTGATGACGCTCGCGACGGCCGGCTTCATGCTGGTGGTGCTGCGCGCGGCGCTGCGCATCCGGCGCTGGCGTCCAGTCGGCGCCGTGCTCGGCATCGGACGCGGCGGGCGGCTCGCCGTGGGGACGCTCGCGGAAGTGCGCCGTCCCCTCGAGCCGGTCGGCTCGGTGTACGTCCTCGGAGAGGAGTGGTCGGCCCGCAGTGCGGGAGACATGCCTCTTGACCGCGGGACGACGGTCCGTATCGTCGGTCAGGACGGCCTCACACTGGTCGTCGAACGCGCCGAGCCCGTGGGGACGGGCACGCACCTGGAGGTATCGCCCTCGTGAACGTCGATCCCGTCGCCATCGCGTCGCTGATCCTGGTTCTGCTCATCCTGCTGGTGCTGGTGTACCTGTCCGTCCGGGTGGTGAACGAGTACGCGCGGCTCGTCGTGTTCCGCTTCGGGCGAACCGGCGAGAACATGGTGCGGGGCCCGGGCCTGATCTTCCTCATCCCGATCGTCGATCGCCCCGTCACCGTCGACCTGCGCGAGCAGTTCATCGAGGTCCCCAGCCAGACGACGATCACGAAGGACAACGCCCCCATCAACATCGACTTCCTGATCTACTGGCGCATCGC
>JBJKRK010000383.1:0-3685 GCA_046704705.1 Candidatus Limnocylindrales bacterium
CGGTGCGGTGAGCATGCTGCAGTCGAACTTCGCCGGGTTCGGCTCCGGGCTCGTCGACCCCGCAACAGGCATCGCGTTCCAGAACCGCGGAAGCTTCTTCTCCCTGGACCCGTCGCGCGCCAATGCCCTCGCCCCGCGGAAGCGCACCTTGCACACGCTGACGCCGGGAATGCTCTTTCGCGACGGTCGGCCGTGGGTTCTGCACGGCTCCATGGGGGGTGAGATCCAGCCTCAGATCTTCGCGCAGTTCGTGTCCGCGCTCGTGGACGCCGGCGTCGACATCGCCACGGCCGTCGCCGCGCCGCGCTGGGCCACCGGAGTCGACGAGGACTCGGGCGCACCCTCGATCACCCGCCTCGAGGCGCGCGTGCCGCGGGCCGTCGCCGATGCGCTCGCCGCGAAGGGGCACCGGATCGAGTGGGGCGGCGACTTCGACCTGACGTTCGGGTTCGAGCACGCCATCGAGCTCCGCTGGGACGGCCCCGACGACACCCGCCCGGTGAGCATGGCGGCAACGACCGACCCACGCTCGGAAGGGCTCCCGGCCGCCTGCTGACACCCGCACCGACCCGGCAGCCGGGCGGCGCCGCGTCCCCGGCTATACTCGCCGCTGGCCGGTCGCGCCGCGCTCACAACCGCCGCGGCTGGCCGTCCGCCCAGCGAGGTCGCCGTGAGTTCGAACATCGCGCAGAACTACCCGTACACCAGCGAGACCGAGGCCGAGCGCGCCGCCGCCGTCGCGAAGGCGATGGCCGACTTCGACGGTCTGGACAAGCGCGTGTCCGCAGAGGCGAGCCCGCTCCCGGCCGAGCGCGAGGCGCAGTGGTGGGTCTGGGTCTGCCCCGCCGACGACTTCAAGGGCCGCCTCCACGTCGCGGGGTACGGGTTCGAGAAGCACGCGGTGTACACCGTGTGCGATACCTGCGGGCGCACGTTCCTGCGCTGAGCGCCGTTGGTGCCGCTGAGCTCCGCGTTGCGGCCCCGCTGAGCTCCGCGCTCCGGCCCCGCTGAGCTCCGCGTTCCGGCCCCGCTGAGCTCCGCACCCCGGCCCTGAGCGTCGCGCTGATGCACTGAGCGCCGGGGGGCCGACTCTCGTCGAGCGGCCTCGCTCGCGCGCCGCGTCACCATCACGGCGCGGTGGCGAAACGTCCCGCCAGTGGTCGCGCTGCCTGCCTCATCCGGCGCGCCGCAGCTCCGCGTCCCGCGCCGCGCTCAGGAGCAGGGCGGCGAAGAGGGTCGCGCGCGGAACGATCGAGTCGATCTCGACATACTCACCCGGCGCATGGTCGAGCCCGCCGATCGGGCCGAGCCCATCGAGCGTCGGCACCCCGAGGCCCGCCGTCGTGTTCGCGTCCGAGGCGCCCCCGGTCGCCGCATCCTCGACCTCGAACCCGAGCCGCCCGGCGATCGCCTGCGCGTGGGCCACCAGGCGGGCGGTACCCGGCAACTTCTCCATCGGCCAGTGCCGTGCCCGCTCCTCGATCGATGCGCTGGTGTCCGGGATCGTGCTCGTCGCGCAGATCTCCCGGACCGCAGCCTCAGCGGCCTCGAGCGCGGCGCGCGTCGGAGACCGCAGATCGACATGGAGCTCGGCGGCATCGGGCACGATGTTCGGTCGCGTGCCGCCGTGCAGGACCCCCACGTTGCAGGTGACGCCGTCCCAGCGTCCGGACAGCGCGTGCAGTGCGATCGCCTTGTGCGCGGCTTCGAGCACAGCGCTGCGACCCTTGTCCGGCTCGACCCCGGCGTGTGCCGCCCGTCCGACCACGCTGATCCGCAGATCGACGAGGCCCTTGCGCCGGCTGACGATGTCGCCGTTCGCGCGGGCACCCTCCAGCACGAACGCCACGTCGGTCGTCGCCGCGAGGTCGCGGATCACGGGGCTGCTCACGGGAGACCCGATCTCCTCGTCGGGGTTCGCGACGAAGGTCAGTCCCTCGAGGGGGTCGGCACCGCGGAGCTCCCCTCGCCGACCGAGCGCCCGCACCGCGCGGAGCGCGTACAGCCCCAGGAGCAGGCCGGCCTTCATGTCGCTGACGCCGGGGCCCAGGGCGCGCCCGTTCGCGACGCGGTAGGGACGCTGTGCGACGGTCCCTTCCTCGAAGACCGTATCGAGGTGCCCGATGCAGAGGAGCTGCGCGGGGCGGGACCGGGCGGATGCGACGCGGTCCCGGTCACCGCCGGCAAAGTGCGCCACGACCACGTCCCCGAGCGCCGCCTGCGCCACGGTCGAGACATCTGCCCCGAGGTCTTCCAGGAACGCCGCGGTCCAGCGGCCCACCCGGTCCACGCCAGGTTTCGTGTACGAGCCGCAGTCCACGTTCACCAGCCGGGCCAGGTCGTCGAGGTATCCCGGCAGCGTCGATTGCAGCTCCCGGCGCAGCGCAACCAGCTCGCTCTCCTCGACCAGGGCCGTCCCGCCATCCGCCATCTGCACACCTCGCCTGTCACGCCGTCGCCCGCCGCGCGAGCCGCCCGGTCATCGCCCGTCGGTGGCGGCGCATCCCGCCGGCGACGCAGGCCCCATGATCGCCCGTCGGTCGCAGCGCTGCCCGCCGGCGACGCAGGCGCCGAGCCAGCGCGGATCGCGCATGTCCGGGGGTACCATCACCGCGTACGGAAGACCCACAGTCACCCGTCGATTCGGATGGCTGCCGCACGCGGAGGGCAACGCTGGTGGCGGGATCGACGCCCGCTGATCGACTCGCTGCGTCCGGGCGTCTGCGTGCCGGCGTGATCCGGCGCGCGGCGCGCCGCGACCTCGCGCGCCTGCGCGATCGGCGACGCATCGTCGCGATCGTCCTGCTGGCCCTCACGGGCGGCTTGATGGCCGCGTTCCTCTTTGCGCGCGGCGCACTGGCAGGCGCCGACGCACTCGCGTACTGGGCCGGCGTGCACGTCTGGCTCGCCGGCGGCGATCCCTATCACCCCGAGGGCGTGTTCCTGCCCTACGTCTACGCGCCGTGGTTGCTCCCGCTCTTCCTCCCCTGGGCGCTGCTGCCCTGGAATGTCGCCTGGTTCGCCTGGCGCGGCATGAACATCCTGCTCTTTCTCTGGTCGGCGGAATGGGCCTACCGGCGCCGGCCGCTCGCCACGGCGCTCATGATCGCGCTGCTCTCGATCCCCCTGATCGCGACTTTCGACACCGGAAACGTCACCCTGTTGCTCGCCCTCGCGATCTGGGCGGCGCAGTTCAGCAGCCCGAGGGTGGGAGGGGCGCTCTGGGCGCTCGCGGCGAGCATGAAGTGGTTCCCGGCGGTCCTGATCGTCGTGCTGCCGCCGCGCGCGCGCCTGTGGGGGGTGTTGGGCGCCCTGGTGGCGCTCGCGCTGGCGCTCGCGACGTGGCCGGAGACGCTCGTGCAGGTGGAAACAGTCCTGAACTTCCCGCGCCCGCCTCGCGTCGACTATTTCCTGGTCCTGTGGGGCGCGGTGCCGTGGCTGTGGCGACATCCGCACCCGCTGTGGTGGCTCAACCGGCGGGAGTTCCCCACCGCGCTCTCGCGTGTCCGGGAGCGGGCCCGGGCCAGCTGGACAGGGTTCCGCAGCGCGCCGGAGGCCACGGCGAGTCAGGCCCGCCGCGAGGTCAGGGCGCGCGTCCGCTCGTTCTTCGGGGTCTCCTGACGGGGAGCGTCCGGAGCCGTCAGGCGCCCGCGTCGCCCCAGCCGCGCCGCGAGGTGGCCGGGCC
>JBJKRK010000384.1:0-3203 GCA_046704705.1 Candidatus Limnocylindrales bacterium
CACATGGAGTGCGGCGTCGGCCTGTGCGGCCACTGCCAGATGGGACCCTTCTTCGTCTGCCGCGACGGCCCCGTCTTCTCCCTGGCCCAGCTCGGCGACACGTTCGGACGGGAGGGCATCTGATGCCGCGCCAGGCGACAACCCCGCGGCCGCGCCTTGGCGTGGTCAAGCTCGCATCGTGCGACGGCTGCCAGCTCACGGTCCTCAACCTGGAGGATCGGCTGCTCGAGCTTGCCGAGCGCATCGAGATCGTCGAGTTCCCCGAGGCCACTTCGCGCCGCTCGAGCGGACCGTACGACCTGCTGTTCGTGGAGGGCAGCGTCAGCACGCCCGAGCAGGCCGAGCAGATCGTCGCCCTGCGCCACCAGACCAAACGGCTGGTCACCATCGGCGCCTGCGCGACGGCGGGCGGCATCCAGGCGCTGCGGAACTGGGCCGATCACGACGCGTTCCGGGCCGCGGTCTACCCGCACCCCGAGTACGTCGAGTCGCTCGCCACCGCGAAGCCCGTGGCCGAGTACGTCTCAGTCGACGCCGAGCTGCGTGGGTGCCCCATCAGCCCGGCACAGCTGCTCGAGTTCGCGACCGGGTTGCTCACCGGGCGGCGGCCACGGCTGCCCGATGAGGCGCTCTGCCTGGTCTGCAAGCGCTTCGGGCGTGTCTGCGTGATGGTCGCCCGGGGGCTCCCCTGCCTGGGGCCCGTGACCGAAACGGGCTGCGGGGCGCTCTGCCCCGGATACGACCGAGCCTGCTACGCGTGTTTCGGGCCGCGGGAAAACGCGAACGTGGCCAGCCTGAGCAGCCACTTCATCGCCACCGGCCGTCCGCCGCAGGAAGTCGGGCGGCTGTTCGCCGGCTTCACGGCGTATGCCGAACCGTTCCGCGGAGTGGTGACCTCCCTGGGTGGCACCCGCGGCGCGGGCCCTGCGGCGCCCACCGGAGCCGGGTCGGCCTCGCGCGCCGCAGATCAGGGAACCGCAGTTCAGACGGGTCCGGCCGCTTCCGCCGCAGCTCAGGCAGGCCCGGACACGGCCGCCGCAGGTCAGGCAGCCGCCGCCGACACGCGTCGCAGCGAAGGCGGCCAGCGGCGTCGCCGCACGAGCCCGGGAGGCACCGATGCAGCCCACTGAGACAGCCGACGGCGAGCGGACGTTCCGGGTCGAGGCGATCACCAGGGTCGAGGGCGAGGGTTCCCTCCGCCTCACCGTCAGGGACGGCAAGGTGACGGAGGCGCGCCTGGCGATCTTCGAGGCGCCGCGGTACTTCGAGCAGCTCGTGGTGGGCCGTGCGCCCGACGAAGTGATCGACATCGTGGCGCGCATCTGCGGGATCTGTCCGATCGCGTACCAGATGAGCGCGGTGCATGCGTTCGAGCACCTGTTCGGCGTCGAGATCGACCCATCGGTGCGGGCGCTGCGGCGGCTGCTCTACTGCGGCGAGTGGATCGAGAGCCATGCGCTCCACGTGTACCTGCTGCACGCCCCGGACTTCCTGGGCTACCCGAGCGCAATCGACCTTGCGCGGGACCACCGCGACGTGGTCGAGCGGGGGCTGGCGATCAAGAAGGTGGGCAACCAGCTCGTGGCCTTGCTCGGCGGTCGGTCCATTCACCCGGTGAGCGTCCGCGTCGGAGGGTTCTGGCGCGTGCCGCGCCGCCGCGAGCTCGAGCCTCTGCGCGAGCCGCTCGAGCGGGCCATCGAGGGCGCCCGGGCGACACTCGATCTGGTGGCTGCCTTCCAGGCGCCGCCGTTCGAGCGCGACGTCCGGCTCGTTGCGCTGAAGCATCCGTCGGAGTACCCGTTCAACGACGGTCGCATCGTCTCGACCGACGGCATCGACCTGGCGCCCGGCGAGTGGCGGCAGGGTTTCATGGAGGTGCACCTGCCGGGCACGAACGCGCTGCACGCGCGGACGCACGACGGCGGCGTGTACCAGCTGGGTCCGGCGGCGCGGGTCACACTCGCCGGCGACCAGCTCCATCCGCTGGCTCGTGAGGCACTGGAGCGGAGCGGCCTGAAGGACGCGATCCGCCGCAACACGTTCTGGAGCATCGCCGCGCGCGCCATCGAGCTGATCCACGCCTGCGCGGAGGCGCTCGACCTGATCGACGGCTACCGGCAACCCGACGCTCCGTCGGTTCCCTGGTCGTCGCGCCCGGGCGTCGCGGCCTGGGCGACCGAGGCTCCTCGCGGGCTGCTCTTCCATCGCTACGAGGTCGATGAGCAGGGTCTCGTGCGGGGCGCGCAGATCGTGCCGCCCACGAGCCAGAACCAGGGGGCGATCGAGGCCGACCTCACGGCGTTCGCCCCGTCCGTGCTCACGCTGGACAACGACCAGGCCACGCATCGGCTGGAGCAGCTCGTGCGGAGCTACGACCCGTGCATCTCGTGCGCCACCCACTTCCTCGACGTGCAGGTGGAGAGGCGCTGAAGCACACGGTCCGCCGCGGCATCCTCGCCCCATGACGCGCCGACGCCACGTCCACGTGCTCGTCTGCGGTGAGCGCGAGCGCGGCGATGACGCGTCCGCGCTCCTCGCGGCAGAGGGCCTGGCCGGGCTCCCGGCGTGGGCGACGGTCCGCGTGGTCGGCCAGCTCGAGCCGGACGACCTCCTCGACCTTCCAGACGGCGACGCCTGCCTGGTGGTCGATAGCCTGAGCGGCGTGCCGCCCGGGACGATCTCGCGCGGCTCTCTCGCCTCGTTGCTCGAGGGCGCGGCGGCGCCCGCGGAGCCCGAGAGTGCAGCGCTCCGATCGTCGCACTCGCTCGCCCCGGTGGACGTGCTGCGACTCGTCCAGGCGTTACGGGGCGGCCTGCCGGAGGGTGGCTACGTCGGCGTCAGAGGGCAGGCGTTCCACCTCGGCGCCGGGCTGAGCGACCCCGTCGCCGCCGCGCTCCCGAGGCTGCGCGAGGCGATCCGCCGGGAAATCGAGCGCCTGGGCCGTGGCCGGGAAGCGGCCGGCGGCTGAGGGTTCTCAGACCCGAGCTGAGGGGCGTTGTCCGTCGGCATTCGCCGCCGCAGCCGAAAGTGCCGTCACGGTCGGGAATGCCCGCCGCGCCTCCAGCGTCGCCTGCGTCCTTACTGGACGACCATAGGCACGTCCGCGGTCGAGTGACCGAGGACGCACCCCTGGTGAACGCCGGACCACCGCCACGGGCCCTCGTCGCTCGACGACCAGGCTGAGTTCCGCGGGGTCCGGCGCA
>JBJKRK010000385.1:0-12153 GCA_046704705.1 Candidatus Limnocylindrales bacterium
GCACAAGCGGGTACGCTGTGCGGCCGGCGGCCGAGCTGTGCGGTCGGCGGCCGAGCCGTGCGGTCGGCGGCCGAGCCGTGCGGCGGCGTCGATCCCGGCTGCACAATTGGGCCCATGCGATACGACCTCGAGCGGTTCCTCGAAGCCCAGGGGCACGTCTACCCCGCCGCGCTCGACGAGCTCCGCCGCGGACGCAAGACCGGCCACTGGATGTGGTTCATCTTCCCGCAGATCGCGGGCCTCGGGCAGAGCGCGACGTCGCGCTACTAAGCGTTCTCCTCCGCCGACGAGGCGCGGGCGGTTATAGCCCATCCGCTGCTCGGGGGGCGGCGTCGCGAGTGCGCCGGGGCGGTTCTGGCGCTTACGGGTCGCTCGGCGGAGGAGATCTTCGGCACGATCGATGCGCTGAAGCTGCGCTCGTGCATGACGCTGTTCCATCGCGTCGCGCCGGACGACGCCCTGTTCGAGCAGGTCCTGGATCGGTACTACGGCGGCCTCGCCGACCCGGCGACGGACGAGCTGCTGGGGTAGGGTTCGCGGCCGACGCGCGGGGCCCGAACCGCTCAGGACGACGGCGCTCGCGTGGCGTCGCGCGCGAGGGCCATCTCCAGGAAGGCGAGCACGTCGGCCCGCTCGTCGATGAGCTTGTGCACGGGTTTGCCGGGGCCGTGTCCGGCATCTGTGTCGATTCGGATGAGCACGGGGGCGTCGCCCGCCTGCGCGGCCTGCAGCGCCGCGGCGAACTTGAAGGAATGGCCGGGCACGACGCGGTCGTCGTGGTCGCCGGTGGTGATGAGCGTCGGGGGATATGCGACACCGGGGCGGATGTTGTGCAGCGGCGAGTACGCGAGCAGCGTCCGGAACTGGTCCGGATCGTCCGGCGAGCCATAGTCGCTGGTCCAGCCCCATCCGGTCGTGAACCGCTGGAAGCGGAGCATGTCCATCACCCCAACTTCAGCCACCGCGGCGCCGAACAGCTCGGGGTGCTGCGTGATGCTCGCCCCGATGAGCAGGCCGCCGTTGGACCGACCGATGATCGCGAGCCGGCCGGGGCGGGTCCACCCCGACGAGGCGAGCCAGCGGGCACACGCGGCGAAGTCGTCGAACACGTGTTGCTTGTTCCCCAGCCGGCCGGCGTCGTGCCAGGTCCTGCCGTACTCCCCTCCCCCGCGAAGCGACGCGACGGCGAGGAGGCCGCCGCGCTCCATCCAGGCCAGCCACTCCGGCCTGAATGTCGGGCCGACCGAGATGTGAAACCCGCCGTACCCGTACAGGAGGACGGGCATGTTCCCGTCGGCGACCACGTCCCGACGCCGCGTCAGGAAGAGCGGGATCTTCGTGCCGTCGTCGGAGGTGACGAAGACCTGCTCGCTGAGGAAGCGTCCGGGGTCCCAGGGCAGCGGCGGCCGGGGCAGCTCCCGCACGCTGCCGTCGGCCATCCGCACCGCCAGGACGGAGGCGGGCGAGGCGAACGTCATGAAGGTCAGGAACAGCTCCGGGTCGGTGGGTCGCCCGGCCATCTCGACGACGGTGCCGATCTCCGGCAGCGCAGCGTCGACGACGTGCCGCCCATCGAGCTCGTGGATGGCGAGCCGGTGCTGCGCGTCGCGCAGGTACAGCGCGGCGAGCCGACCGCCGACCAGGCTGACCTGTTCGAGCGTGTCGGCGCCCTCGGGGATGACCTCCCGCGGCTGCCCTGGATCGTCGACCGCGACCGCGATCACGCGGCCCAGCGGCGCGTCGCGGTCGGTCAGGAGATACAGCGTCCCGTCGAGCGCGCCGACGTACTCGTAGCGTGCGTCGGCACGGTCGAGGAGCGGCCGCACCTCCAGGCGCGCAACTCCTCGCGCCAGGTCCGCGACGTAGATGCGGTTCTCCGGGTCCGTCCCGCGCGTGACCGTCACCACCAGGAACCGGCCGTCGTCCGAAACCTCGGGCTCGAAGCCCCACTCCGGTTCCGGCGGCGTCGCGAAGACCACAGGGTCCTCGGCCGGATCGCTGCCGAGGGCGTGGTAGCGAAGCTCCATGTCGCGGTTCGGAGCGTCGTACGCGGCATCGACGGGTGGCTCGGGGTAGCGGCCGTAGAAGAAGCCGGCACCATCGTGTGTCCAGGCGGCGGATGTGAACTTGCTCCAGGGCACGCGGTCAGGCAGGTCCTCGCCCGTCGCGACGCGCCGCACGCGCCAGGTTCGCCAGTCCGAACCGGCCTCGCTCGTCGCGCAGGCGACGAGCTCGCCGTCCTCCGATACCGCCACGGCAGTGAGCGCGGTGGTTCCGGATTCGCTCAATCGGTTCGGGTCGAGCAGCGGCGCGCCCTCGGCGTCCGGCTGGTCGGCGGTCCAGAGCACGTCCTGGTTCTGCAGCCCCGTGTTGCGCAGCTGGAACCAGCGCGCGCCGCGCCTCCATGGAGCGCCCGCCCTGGGGGTGTTCCACAGTCCGGCGAGGCGGTCCCGGATCTCCTCGCGCGCGGGCACGGCGTCCAGGACCCGGCGGGTCAGCGCGTTCTCGGCGGCGATCCAGCGCCGCGATGCCGGTGCGTCGCTGTCCTCGAGGGGACGGTACGGGTCCCGGACGGGGGTGCCATGGTAGTCGTCGATCTGGTCCGCCGCCGGCGGCGTCGGGTAGTGCGGGCTGGCCATGCCTGTCATCGTACGGTGCGCGGCGCGCGTGGGCGGCCGGTCCTCGCGTCGCGCCGGAATTGCGGGAGGCCGCCCTGCGGAGCGCACCGAGGGGGCGAGGCCGGGCTCCGGTCTGGCGGAGTGGCGCGGGCCGGCCCCGTCACGCCGTCCCACGCGGTCGTGCCCGCACGCCGGCCAGCCAGGCGGCGATGTCGGCGACCACCTCCGGGTCCGTGTGCTGCGCCTGCTCGTAGTCGGCCGGAGTGGACGGACCGCTCCCGACGAAGAAGGCGTGGTTGTCGGCCGGGTAGACGCGGATCGTCACGTCCGGGCGCCCGGCGAGCCCGGCCTGCCAGCGGACGAGGTCGTCCTCCACGGTCACCTGGTAGTCGCGGCCGCCCTGCAGGATGAAGATCGGCCGGGCCAGTGAGGCGGCGGCTGCCACGGGGTCGTACGCGCGCAGGTCGAGCCAGTACGGGGCGGGAACACCTGCCGGCAGCTCGTCCGCCGGCGTCGAGGGCGTGAGGTGCGGACTGTCGACCCGCCTCGCCTGCTCGGTCAGCGCCTCGAGGGCGGTCCGGGCCGGAGCGGCGTTCGCGGGGTTGCGCGAGGCGAGGTAGCGCACCTGGCGCACCATCGCCCAGTGCAGCGGCTCGGTGCCGCCGGCCAGGATCACGAGGCCCGCGATGTCCCGCTCCGAGGCGGCGAGCCTGGGCGCAACGGTGCCGCCCAGGCTGTGGCCCAGCAGGACGATCCGCCCGGGATCCACGGCCGGTTGCTGACGCAGGAGCCGGACGGCCGCGATCGCCTGTGGCGCGTACTCGTCGGTCACGGTGAAGTCGCGGTTCGCCCTTGCTTCCTGCGGGTGGGCGTGGGTCACCTTGTCGAAGCGGAGCGCCACGACGCCCCGCGACGCCAGCCCCCAGGCCAGGTCCTTGAGTGGTTTGTTCCGTCCGATCGTCTCGTCTCGGTCGTTGGGTCCCGAGCCCGGGAGGAGCACGACGGCGGGAAACGGTCCCGGGCCGTGCGGCACGCTCAGGGTCCCCGGCACCTCCGCCGGGCCGGAGCCCAGCGTCACGTCCCGTTCATCGAACGCGCTGGGGTCCGCGTAGGGCGGCGGCTCCCAGGGCGCGACGGGGGCCGCGGCGCTGACGGGCGCGACCTGGAGGCCGCTGAGCTGCCCCGCGTCGTTCACCGAGACGATCCACGCGAACGCGCCGTGCTCGCAGGCCACGGGGACCCGGACCAACGTCGTGCCGCCCTGGGGCGTGTCGCTGACCGGCGTTCCCACCGACGACACCGCGCCGTACTGGTCGATCTCCGCCGCCCACGCGGCCTGCAGCGCGTCGGCGGCAACGAGCGAGCGGAGCTGCGGCGCGAAGAGGGCGCAGATCTCGGCGAACCGCCCCGCGCGCGCCAGCTCGAGGGTGGAGAGGCCGATCGTGGCCGGTGGGGTGGGCATCAGGTGTCCTTTCGTGATCGGGGCCGCGGCTGAGGTTCGCGCGTCCGTCTGGGGGCCGGCGGCCGCGTCCGTCTGGTGGCCGGCGTCCGGGGCCGGTCGTCCGCGGGCAGCAGGACGGTGTACACCATGCGGCGGCGGCGTCCCGCGTCCGGGGCATTCGCGAGACGAGGCTGGAAGACCGCTCCGAGATCCCGCAACAGGTCCGCAAGCTCCGCATCGCTCAGCCACAGAGCGGCCACGCGGTAGTCGGCACCATCGCGCGCAGGATCCGGGGCGCCCTTGGCCAGATATCGATCGAAGTCGGCGAGCATCCCTGCCACGTATGCCGTGAACGCGGCGGCGTGCTCGTCGACGGTCATCGCCGCTGCTTCGGCTGCGCCGATCTGGGCCGCTCGCGGCCGAAGCATGTAGGTGCGCTCGACGGCCGCCCGCACTCGACGTTCCGCAACCACCTGGAGCACGCCTGCCTTCGCGAGCAACGCCACGTGGCGGTACACGCTCCCGGGCGGCAGATCGTCGAGCTCGGCGATGAGCTGCGCCGTGGTCAGGGGTCGATCGCCCATGAACGCCTTGACGATACGGAGCCGCACGGGATGCAGCAGGAGCTCTGCGCTGGCCACGCCGGAACAGTAGCAGAACATTCACAATCCTGCTAACGTTCGTGGAGACGTGAACAAGCAGCGCATCGTCGTTCGGACCTACGGGCGTGGGGGCCTTCTCGGCCTGCTCAGCCCGCTGCTTGCGTATTTCATGGCGGCGCGCGGGATGAACGGCTGGCAGCAGGCGGCGCGCCGGCAGATGGAGGACGATGCTGTCGCGATGACGCGCCGCGGCTACCGCATCGCGTCCTCCGACGAGTGCGTCGTGCCGCTGTTCGGCATCACCTACTACCGTGTGACGTACGAGCTGGTGCCACACGCCACTGGAGGATGACATGAGCCCGACCGAAGCCTCAGGCGCCGACCCGATCTCGTGGCGAGAGCTCACCGAGAACATGCCCGTCGTGACGAGTGACGGCGAGACCGTGGGCCAGCTCTCGGAGGTCCTCGGGTCCCAGGAAGAAGACGTCTTCCACGGCATCGAGGTGCACCTCGGCCGCCTCGGCCACCGCGTCTTCGTCCCCGCCGCACAGGTCGCCGGGATGACCACCGCCGCGGTGACCCTGGTCCTGTCGAGCGACGAGGTTCACGGGCTGCCCGAGCACACCGAAGAGCGAGCCTTCGAGCTCGGCGTGCAGGGCCGCTTCCGGAAGCGCATCGGGTGGGTCCGCGAGAAGGACTGGGATCGCTAGCACACAGTGCACACAGGCATCGCCGACGCGCGGGTGGTTATCCGGGGTCGCCTGTCGGTACAGAGGGCATAGCGCCGCCGGCAGTCGGCCCGGCATTCGGCTCCGGATGCTGGCCGCACGCGGGGCCCTCGGCATCGCCGTGCAGGAGCGTCTCCATCGCGACGCGCATGTATCCCGTCCAGCGGCACCCAGGGCAGACCACGTGCAGGTGGTCGACGCCGTTCCCGCCGACCTCAGGGCCTGACGCGGGGGCGCCGTGCGTCACGGCTCGCACCTCGAGATCGCCGTGTGCCTCGTGGCAGACGCTCCGGATCTCGAGCGTGATGCCGCAGGCAGGGCACGGGGTATCCCGACCGAATTCGAGCAGCTCCACGCAAACGCCTCCTCCCCTTGCGGCCGGCGTCAGTGCACCGCCGCCCCGAGCAGCGCCCCGATACCGTAGGTCACGCCTGCGGCCAGGAGCCCGAGGCCGGCCTGGCGGAGCCCGGTGCGCAGCGGGGCCCGGTGGGTGAGCCTGCTGACGCCGAGCCCGACCGCGAACAACGCCGCGATGGCGGCGACGAGCGCGAGCGGCAGGGCGAACGCGCCCGGCAGCACAATGAACGGCAGCAGCGGCACGGCCGCCCCGAGCGAAAACGCCCCGAGTGAGCCGGCGCCCGCGCCGACGGGTGACCCCATGGTCTCCGCGGAGAGACCGATCTCCTCTTTCACGAACGTGTCGATGGCGCGCTCCGGGTCGGCCAGGATGCGCCCGACGATCAGTTCCGCCTCCTGTGCCGAGAGCCCCTTCGAGGTGTAGATCTCGACGAGGATGGCTCGCTCCTGTTCGGGCGTGTGGCGCAGCTGGTGCCGCTGCAGCTCGACCTGGTAGTCGAGGAGCTCGCGCTGGCTCTTCACCGAGACGTACTCGCCGACCGCCATGGAGAAACCGCCGGCGAGAAGGCCGGCGACGCCCGCGACCAGGACGGAGTGCGGGTCCTCGCGCGCCGCGGCCGCCACGCCCATGATCAGCGAGGTGTTGCACACGAGCCCGTCCGTCGCGCCGAAGACGACCGGCCGCACGACCGACCCGCCACGGGTCTCATGGGGCGAGGCCGGCGGCGCGAACAGCCCACGCAGGAGATCCGGGGGTGCGAGCGGGAGCAGGCGCATGTGCAGATCATCGGCTGTCCCGCTCCTCGCTGCATGGAGACCGCGGTCCGCGCCCCTCGTATCATCGGCGCGAGGGCGACAGTACCCTCACGTCCGATCCAGCGCGCGCACCCACTCCGAGGGTCGCCATCGGGCAGTTCACGTCGCTCGTGCCCGCCCACACGCCGCCCGGGGCGCTCCCAGGCCCGCGGTTTCCTCGCGGGCCGCTGCGGGCGTCGAGGCTGCCCGCAGCGGGCTCCCTCTGAGGTCGCTCGCCGGGCGCCCCGCGCTCCGAGCATGACACGCGAGCCCTGAGAACCCCGTACTTCCCCCGTGGTACGAGCGAGTGTGCGCCGGGTACGGTGGTCTCCACCAGGGCGGCCGGCGGTCGGGAGGCCGCCGGGGAGGAGGGCTCGGACATGCCGGTCAGGCCCACGTCGGTGGCCCATTGAGGCCATACCGACGCGCCGCTCGATGGCCCACATGGGCGATGCCGCGAGGCGCGACCCTCCGTAGCTTCGTGCTGACAGGCATGCGACCGCAGGTCGGTCACTCCGAGGGGTCGCCGACGCACCCGGGAGACCGGCAAGAAGCACATCCAACGAGGTTGACCGATGCACGCGTTCTCCTTCGGCGCCGTACCGGAGAGCGGCCCCACCGATCCTGACCGGTCCGCTGCTCGCCTGGGTGCGGCGCTCGTCGACTGCGTCGTCCGTCGCGACTTCGACGGCCTGCAGGCGCTGTTCGCCGACGATGTCCGGTTCCGGGCGCTGATCCCGCGATCGATCCCGCAGGCCGGGTCGGCGCGGGATGCGCGGACGATCATGGAAGGCTGGTTCTCCGACACCGACCGTGCCGAACTGCTCGGCTCCACGATCGAGACGGTCGCCGACCGCCTGCAGGTCGTCTACCGCGTGCGCGGGCGCGAGGGTGGCGCGTGGTATCTCGTGGAGCAGCACGTCAGCGCATCGATTGCGGGAGACCGCCTGACGGACGTGGCGCTCGTCTGTTCCGGCTTCCGACCGGTCGAAGCGCCGACCGAGGACGCCCGCCGGGCAATCCAGCGCGCGAGTGCACGGGAGGGCGGGGTGAAATCCGGCCCGGCAGATGCCGGCTCGGGCCTGGCGGTTTCCGGATGAGGTGATCGGGAAGGGAGGCGCGTCGAGAAGAAGGTGATCGGTTGGATGGGTGCGGCGGATGACCCGGCCGCGCTTGAGAACGGAGGAGTGCGCCCGAGCGCTGCATTGCGGTTGACGCAGGGTGCGCCGGGCGCGGGACAGAAGGAGGACGAGCATGACCGTCAGTGCTGGCGAGACTGCGGCAGCCACCCGCTACCACGTGGAGGGACGTCTCCTCGAGGTGTGCACCTGCAAGGCGATCTGCCCCTGCTGGGTCGGTGAGGACCCGGACGGGGGAAGCTGCGAGTCGTCCCTCGCCTGGAAGGTCGACCGCGGAACCGTGGAGGGTGTCGACGTCTCGGACCTGACACTTGCGATGTCCGTATTCATCCCCGGCAACGTGTTCGCGGGAGGATGGCACGCCGTCGTGTACATCGACGATCGCGCGAGCCAGGCGCAGCAGGATGCCCTGCTGAAGGTGTTCACCGGCAAGCTCGGCGGAGACATCCAGAGCCTGGCAGGACTGATCGGCGACGTGGTCGCCGTCGAGCGCGCCCCTGTCACCTTCACGGTCGAGGGCGGTCGGGGAACGTTCCGCATCGGCGACTCGATCGAGGCGACGATGGCACCCTTCGCCGGGCCGACCGGCACCACGACGCTCAACGACTCGGTCTTCTCCACGATGCCCGGGTCTCCTGCGTACCCGGGCAAGGCGTCGACGTTCCGCCGCCTGGAGAAGCGCCACGGCATGGCGGACGTCGACATCGCCGGGCACAACTCGGTCCAGGGGACCTTCCGGTTCCAGGCCTGAGGATGAGCCGAGCGCAAGCTGCTGGGTGGAGCGCCGCGCGGCGCCTCACCCGGCCCCAGCTGTGGGTGCTGGGAGCCGTGGCCGCCTGCTGGACGCTGGCGGTCGCCCTCGTGGTGAGCGGGCACAGCGATCTGATCTCGCACGACGCGATCATCGAGGAGCACCGCCTGCCGCTGCCGCTCGCCATCGTGGCCTTCCTGATCGTCTGGCAATTGATGACCGGTGCGATGATGCTGCCGAGCATCCTGCCGGTGGTGGGCATCTACGCGCGTTTGGCCCGCACGCAGGCGCGTCCGCGCGCGGCCATGGCCGTCTTCATCGGCGCGTACTTCGTCGTGTGGACCGGGTTCGCGGTGGCGGCCCTGGCCGGCGACACGCGCATCCACTGGGCGGTCGATCACGTGCCCTGGGTCGCCGCGCACCAGTGGCTGATACCGGGAGCGCTGCTGATCGGGGCGGGCGTCTTCCAGCTCACACCTCTCAAGGAGCGCTGCCTGGCCGAGTGCCGGAATCCGCTCCAGTTCGTCTGGAGCCGCTACGAGCCGGGGCTCCGCGGGGCCTGGCGACTGGGAGTCGCGAACGGCCTGTTCTGCCTGGGGTGCTGCTGGGCGCTGATGCTCGTGATGTTCGGGCTCGGCGTGGGAAGCGTGACGATCATGGCCGCACTCGGCGGGATCATGGTGCTCGAGAAGACCTGGCGGCGCGGGGCGCGGCTGGTCCCGGTGGCGAGCGCGGCGTTGATCTCGCTGGGCGTGTTCGGGTTGGTCGCCCACGCCTGGCTCGCGACGCTTCCACCGCTACCGTAGGGAGCACCATGCGGGGGGGGTTCCCAGACACGACGACGCAGCCGGCGCTGATCGGCCGGGCACGCGAAACGGCCAGCCTGGAGAGGGCCCGCGGGGCAGCCCGGCGGCGACGCGGCGGCATGCTGCTCGTCGCGGGGGAAGCGGGCGTCGCGAAGACCGCCCTGGTCGAACACGCGGTCGGCCGTTCCGGTCAGGTGGTCCTGCGCGGGACCGCCCGGCCGGCAGGCAACACGCCGCCGGCCCCGCTCCTTGGCCACCTCACCCGCGCAGACGCCTCTCCCCGTCCGCGGGCGCTTCGGGCGATCGAGTGGGATCATGACTCCGCGCGCGACGAGCGTCCCGCCTCATCGAGTGTCCGCAGCGCAGCATCCGCCGCCCCGGCACCCACGTGACAGTCGCCGGCGTGCGCGGAGGTATCGAATGACAAACGGCAGGCGCAGATGACGCTGCGTGCCGGCAACGGGCATCACGGCTTCGACGGCCATGCGGCGAGGCGCGTGCTCCAGGCCCGCTACACGCGACGGCGGCGGCAGACACGCGGTCCCCGGACGGTTGCCCTGGTCCTCGGTCTGCTCGCGCTGATGGGGACCGGCACGCTGCTGGGCGCCACGGCGGTCGCCATCGCCGGCGTCAAGGCGATCCAGACGGTGACGACGACGGCGCCGCTCGACCTGGCCAGGCTGTCGGAGGACGCGCTCCCCCAGACCACCCGCATCTACGACCGTACGGGGACGCACGTGCTCGCCACGATCTACACCCAGAACCGCGACTACGTGCCGTACAGCAAGATTCCCCCCGTCCTGGTCAACGCGACCGTCGCGGCCGAGGACCGCGGCTTCTGGACCAACGAGGGGATCGACATCCCGGCGATCGCGCGTGCGGCGTTGAACGACGTTGCCGGAGGCCCGCTGCAGGGAGGCTCGACCATCACCGAGCAGCTGGTCAAGCTGCTGGTCACGGGAAGCCAGCCCACCCTGCAGCGCAAGATCCGAGAGGCGATGCTCGGCATGCAGGCCAGCCAGGCGCTGAGCAAGAAGAAGATCATGGAGCTGTACCTCAACACGGTCTACTTCGGCGAGGACGCGTACGGCGCCGCCGTGGCGGCGCGCACGTACTTCGATGAGCCGCTCGCCCGCCTCACCCTGCCCCAGGCCGCGCTCCTGGCGGGGCTCCTGCCGGCGCCCAGCAGCTACGACCCCTTCGCGCATCTTTCGGCGGCGATCGCCCGCCAGGCGTACGTCCTGGACTCCATGGTCGCCACCGGGGCGATCACCCCCGCGCAGCGCACGGCCGCCGAGCATGCTCCCCTGCACCTCAAGCATTTCGTCCCGGCGCCGCCGCCCGTGCCGTGGTTCACCGACCGGGTGATCGCCCAGGCGAGCAAGCTCATGGGCGGGTACGACCAGCTGGCGAGCTGCGGCTGCAAGGTGATCACCACGCTCGACTGGGGGCTGCAGAAGGTCGCGCAGCAGGACGTGACGAGCTTCGTCGCGGGCCTGCCGAAGAACCTGAACCTGCACAACGCGGCCCTCGTGGCGCAGGACCCCACGAGCGGGCAGATCCTCGCCTACGTGGGCTCGGTGAACCCCAACGACAACAGCCCGTACGTCGACGGACAGTACGACTCGGCAGGCGTGGCCCTGCGCTCGCCGGGCTCCACCTGGAAGCTCATCACGTTCCTGGCGGCCATGCAGTACGGGCACCTGACCGATACATCCACGCTCTGGGACATCCCGATCCAGCTCGCTCCGGGGTTCTGGGGGCAGAACTCGGAGCACGACTTCAACGGGTTGATCACCGTCCGTCAGGACATCCGCGAGAGCCGCAACGTCCCGGCCATGGAGGCGATGCTCGCCTACGGGGGCGTGCCGGCCATGGAACAGATGGCGTACAAGCTTGGCCTGACGACGCCCTTCCCGACCACGACACAGAACTGGCCGACGCTGGCGATCGGCTCCGCAGAGGTGCACCTCACCGACATGGTCGAGATGTACGCCACCGAATCGAACCTCGGCATGCGCGTCACGCAGAACGACATCCTGCGCATCGAGCGGCCTGACGGGGGCGTGGTGCAGCCGCCCGCGCCCAGCCACACGCAGGTGATCGATCCCGGGCTCGCCTGGGAGTTCCTGAACATCCTGCAGGACAACACGAACCCCGCCAAGGGCTGGCTCGACGGGCCATTCGCCAGCCTCGGACGTCCCGCCGCCGTCAAGAGCGGCACCTCCTCCCAGTTCACCTCCCTGACGGCGATCGGCATGATCCCGCAGCTGGTGACGGGCGTCTGGATGGGCAACGCAAACGACAGCCCGATGAACGCGGGGCTCCTCTCCGACGTGGGGGCGCTCGTCCTCTGGAAGAAGTTCATGGCCGACGCGATCGCGCTGAAGAACTACCCCGCGGTGAACTGGCCGCGCCCCTCGGACCTGGTGCCCGTGCAGGTCTGCGCGAACCTTGGCGAGTACGCCGGCTACGGGTTCGACGTGAACGGCCCCGGATGCCCGTTCGGCACCGCGACCAGCTGGGTGATCCCCGGGTTCAATGACCCTGCGACGCAGCTGAAGCTGCGGCCCCGGCCGTTCGGCACGTACCTCACCGACGGCAACGGCCACTTGCTTCCCCCGGACTGCACCACCGGCGTGCCGGAGACCGGGATCCTCGCGCAGACACCCGTCGCCCAGTGGCAGCCGTACCTGAACGAATGGGTGGCCAAGGCGAAACAGGGGTTGGAGAACCGGGGCGGCTACCAGCGCGAGGAGAAGTTCCCCTGGAGCGCGGTGAACTGGATCCTGCCGCCAACCGGGACGTCCTGCGCGTTCACGCCTCCGACGCCTTCACCCAGCCCGAGCCCGAGCCCGACGCCGCCTGGTGGGAGCCCGGCGCCGGGCCCGAGCGGAGCGCCGGCGAGTCCGCCGC
>JBJKRK010000386.1:0-14760 GCA_046704705.1 Candidatus Limnocylindrales bacterium
GCGAGCCCGTACGTGGCGGCCGGCGCGATCGAGCCCGTGGCGACCACGTTCTCCGCGACCGTCGTGCGTGTGGCGGTCGCGGTGATGTACTGCGTGGCCTGCGTTTTCCCGGGATGGATGACTACCACGCCAGCGGCGCCAACGCCGATGACGACGAGAACGAGTGCGACGAGCAGCTTGAGGCGCATACCCTTCTTCCACTACCTGTGTTGCAGCGGGACCGATGTTGTCACCGGACCTCCGGTCCGGCAGCCGTTCCTGACGACCGCGGCGGGGCTCCTCGTCGGGGAGGGCGCGGGGACCCCAGCACGTTCATGATCCGCATGCCGCCTGACACCACGCTGACAGCTGGCGGAATGCGTTAGGCGCACGCTCGTCCGCAGCGAGGGCCTGGACGTCGGCGTCGGTTGGGGGATGCGAGGTGGCGCCTGCCGCTGCGGTCTAGGCGAGTCTCGCCCGGGTCTCGACCATGATCGAGACCGCCTCGTCGATGTCGTCCGTCACCTGCAGCAGGTCGACGTCCCGCGGATCGATCTTCTCCTCGCCCACGACCGGGCCGCGCAGCCAGGTGAAGAGATCGCGCCAGTACTGCGTCCCGATCAACACGAGCGGGAAGTGCTCGATCTTGCCCGTCTGGACGAGCGTGAGCGCCTCGAAGAGCTCGTCGAGCGTGCCGAAACCGCCGGGAAAGATCACGAACCCCTGGGCGTATTTCACGAACATCATCTTCCGGACGAAGAAGTACCGGAAGCCGATGGTCAGGTCCGTGTAGGGATTCACCGCCTGCTCATTGGGCAGCTCGATGGTGCAACCCACCGAGAACCCCCCGGCCTCCTGGGCGCCGCGGTTGGCCGCTTCCATGATTCCCGGACCGCCGCCCGTGATCACGGCGAAGCCCGCCTCGGCCAGCCTGCTCCCCAGGCGCTCCGCGGCCGCGTACTGGGGGTCGTCGGGGGGCGTGCGCGCCGAGCCGAAGACTGTGATCGCAGGGCCCAGGTGCGCCATCGCGTCGAAGCCGTCGACGAACTCGCCCAGGATGCGCAGCGCGCGCCACGCGTCCGTCTCCAGGAAGCTCGTGTCCGCGTACGGCCGCGGCTGCAGCAGCTTGCGATCCTCGGTGGCGTGGGCATTCGCTCGGCCTCGAGCGCGTCCCTCTGTCATGCCCCGAGCATACCCGTCACCCGTTCGTCCCGCCGGGGATCGGGCGGTGTCAGCCGCTGACCTTGCGCTGGCAGTCGAGATCGTAGGCGGCCCAGGGCAGGGCTTCGAGCCGTGCCGCGTCGATGGGTCGCCCGCACTGTCGGCACAGTCCGTACGTGCCCGCATCCAGCCGCGCGAGGGCTTCCTCGACCTGGCGGAGCTGGCGCGCGGCACGTTCGTGGAGTGCCTGGGCGCGGTTCTGATCGAACACCTGGCTCGCGGCCGCTGCCTGCGAGCCGTAGGTCATGGGTTCGGGTGCCTCGATCGCGGTTTCGTCCAGCTCGGCACGCAGGCTGGCCGCCTCCTCGAGCAAACGCTGACGGACCTGTTCGCGGTCGAGCTCCATCCCGCGATCCTACAACGCGGCCAACGGCATACAACACCCGCTCGGCCCGGGTCGCGGATGGGCCAATCGGCACATCCCAGCCGCTGATATGCTGCCAGGGAGTATCGAGTGGCGGCCTGGTTCGTGCGGGCCGTCGTTGTAACCGGAGGAAGCCATGAGCATCGCGATCGACCCCGTCTGCGGGATGGAGGTCGAAACCGAGGGTGCCGACCTCGTGTTCGAGTACGAGGGCAGCACGTATTACTTCTGCGGCAAGGGCTGCCTCCTGGAGTTCAAGGACGACCCCGCGCATTTCCTCGACCCGAACTACGACCCCTCGCCGGAGGGGATGATGGGGAGCCAATCCTGAGCATCCCGGGCGTTGTGGGGCGCTGTCGCCGATGCCACGGGGCGAGAGGCGGGAACGGTCGCGTGGGCGCGGAACGCCTCTGCGAACCGACCCGGCGCCCCGGTGCGCGGCGTCAGTAGAGCGGCCGTCGAGGCCCACGTAAGTCGCTCGACCTAGCCTCCGTCGCGTGCGCCGGCTCGCGTTCCGAACGTGCTGCAGGAGCGCGCGGCGCAGGGAGGCTGGAGATGTCACGGGTTCACGTCGCATCGAAGACGACGCGCCAGCTCCTGGCGTTGTGCGCGCTGGTTGCGTGCCTCTGGTTGAGCGGAGTGCTGCTGGCCTGGACAGTGGCCGTGGCCGCGCCGGACCATCCCGCCGCGGGCGCGCCCACACACGCGGTGCCCTCACCGGTGCAGGTCGCGCCGAAGCGCTGGATGCTCGTGCCGCTCGAGATGGCATGAGCGCTGTGACGGGGGAGGGGCACGCTCGGGGTCCCTGACGCTCGGCGGGGCGCCTTCTCCCGTCGCTCGCCGCGCGCTGCGTGAGCGCGGCCGCACCGTCTCCCCGGACGCGCTCTCCTGACAGCGCACCGGGGTGCCGGACGTGTCGCGTCCGCTCTCCCTCCCGCGCCCGGGACGCTACACTGGGCGCTGCGTCAGGTCCCGGGAGCGGGAGCGAAGGAGAGCGTCGGATGACCTATGTGATCGCTGAGCCGTGCGTCGATGTGATGGACCAGGCCTGTGTGGCCGTCTGTCCCGTCGACTGCATCCACTTCGACGAGGGCGTGGACCGCACGCTCTATATCGAGCCCAACGAGTGCATCGACTGTGGTGCATGTGAGCCGGAATGCCCGGTGAGCGCAATCTTCCCGGAGGACTCGGTGCCGGCGGAGTGGGCGAAGTACACGGAGCTCAACGCCCGCTGGTTCACTGACAAAGCTTCGGCGCGCGCCACCATCGACGAGTGGAAACCTCGCTGAGGCTTCCGCCGGGACGGGTCTGAACGGGGCCGGGCGCCTCTTCCCGCACCTTCGGCGCAGAGATCGTGGGACCCGGCGTGGAGCACGCCGGGTCCTCTGGTGTCCGGGGGCGGCGAGCCCGAGCCCCTGGAGATGCTGGACGTGCGGCCCGCGGCGTGCCGCGACGCCGAGGGTGGCAGGTCGCGCTGCCACGCACCAGCCCCCCGGCATCTCGACGCGACCATGGTGTCTGCCGCAGCTCGGCGGGGGCGCCACCACCGCCCCCGCGCGCGGAACCGTCGACGCTGGCTACACTGCCCTGAGTGAGGATCGTCTCGCTACTCCCATCCGCGACCGAGATCGTCTTCGCGCTCGGGCTCGGTGACGAACTCGTGGGCCGGACCCATGAGTGCGACTTCCCGCCGGAGGCGGCCGCGGTGCCGGTACTCACGCGCCCGAGCGGGCTCGCGCCAGGCCTCTCGAGCCGCGCGATCCACGATCGTGTGCGCGAGACCCTGCACCTGGGCAGCTCGATCTACACGCTCGACGAGGAGGCGCTCCAGGCGGCGCGCCCCGATCTCATCCTGACACAGGAGCTCTGCGAGGTCTGTGCGCCGAGCTACCGGGAAGTCTCCGCCGCGGCGCGCGCGATCGAGGGCGACGTCACGGTGGTCAGCCTGGAGCCCACCTCCATCGAGGGGATCCTCAACACGATCACCACGATCGGCGCGATGGCCGAGGCCGAGGACGAAGCGATCGGTCTCGTCGAGCTCCTTCGGGAGCGGCTGGCTGCGATCGAGGAGCGGGTGCGACATCGCCGCGACGAGGGGGCTGCGCCCGCGCGCGTGGTGTGCCTGGAATGGCTCGACCCGCCGTTCGCCAGCGGCCACTGGGTCCCTGAGCAGGTGCGGCGGGCCGGCGGTTGGGACCTGCTCGGACGCGAAGGCGAACGCGCCGTGGAAACGAGCTGGGAAGCGGTGCACGAGGTCGATCCGGAGATGCTCGTGCTGATGCCCTGCGGGTTCGACGCGCGCCGCACGGCCGAGGAGTGGCGTCACGTTGTGCACCTGCCGGGACCCGACAGCGTGCATCCGAGCAGGCGCGACGGGATCGTGGCGGTGGACGGCTCGGCCTACTTCAGCCGGCCGGGCCCGAGGGTCATCGACGGGATCCAGCTCCTGGCGGGCCTGTTCGATCCGGCGATCCTGGCGGGTGAGCCGGCTGACGGCGCCATGCCGGCCGGGAGCTGGGTGACCTGCTCCGCCTGAGGCAAACCGGGTCGTCTCCTCCGCCTGACAGTGCCGCCGGCCGCGCCGCGGGGCCCGGTCGGTATACTCGCCCGCATGTCAGCCTTGCAGGGGTGCACCATCGCTACGATCGGCTCCGGCGTGATGGCGGAGGCGATGATCGCCGGGCTGCTCCGCGGCCAGCAGGTCGAGCCCCATCAGCTCGTCGCGAGCCACCCACGCGCGGATCGACGCGAGGAGCTGAGCCGCGACTATGGGATCCGGGTCGAATCCTCGAACGCGCAGGCAATCGGCGCAGCCGACATCGTCGTGCTTGCCGTGAAGCCCCAGATGCTCCTCCGCGTCGGGCGCGAGCTGGCCGGGCTCCTGGTCGAGCGGCAGCTGGTGATCAGCATCATCGCCGGCGCGACCAGCACCGCGCTCGCCACCGTGCTGCGGCATCGCGCGATCGTGCGGAGCATGCCGAACACCCCCGCGCGGCTGGGCAAAGGGATGACCGTGTGGTACGCCACGCCGGAGGTGACGCCGGCGCAGCGCGAGCAGGCGGCCGTCCTGCTTGGTGCGCTGGGAGCGGAGCTCGCGGTCGACGACGAGAAGATGGTCGCCATGGCCACCGCGGTGAGCGGCACCGGGCCGACGTACGTCTTCCTGGTCATGGAAGCGCTCATCGACGCCGCGGTGCACCTGGGCTTCCCCCGGCACATCGCCCACGACCTCGTGATCGAGACGCTCGAGGGCAGCACGTTGTTCGCGAAGTCGAGCGGGATGCACCCGGCTGAGCTCCGCAACATGGTCACGTCTCCCGGAGGGACGAGCGCGGCCGCGCTCCATGAGCTCGAGTCCGGGCGCCTTCGAACGGTGCTGTCGGAAGCTGTGTGGGCGGCCTATCGCCGGACGGAGGAGCTCGGCGACCAGCTGGAGCGGGCGGCCGCGTCCCTCGGGCAGTGAGCAGGTGGTTCCGCCGCGGCCGGTGGCAGGCATGCGATGGCGCCATCGCCACGGCACGCTGAGGAGGATCTCGGCATGCCCGCGCGTCCCCACAGCGCGCCTCCCGGCGGTCCGCGGACCCGGCTCTCCGTCGAGCAGGTCGTGGCCGTCGACCCGCCCTCGTCGTTCCGGATCGCGCCGGACGGCCGCTCCGTCCTCTTCCTGGCTGAGCGCGCCGGCGCGCAACAGGTCCTTCGCATGCCGCTGCACGGTGGGTACCCCCAGCAGCTGACCGCCTCCGAACACGATTGCAGCGATCCCCAGTGGTCGCCCGATGGGACCCGCGTCGCCTTCGTCGCGCACGAGGCGATCTGGATGATGGACGCCGATGGGAGCCGCCTGACGCGTCTCGCTGACGATCCGGCCGGTTGCAGCGTGCCGCGCTGGGCACCGGATGGCGAGCGGCTCGCCTTCTGCTCGCGACGCCGCGGCTGGAGCCAGCTGTGGCTGATCGAGGTGCCCCGCCCCGGACGCGGCCGGCCTCCCGCCACGATCCCGGCGCCGGAGCCGCGGCGCCTGACGCCGGGTCCGTACGACAACGCCGCCGCGGTGTGGTCGCCTGACGGGCAGCAGCTCGCCTTCGTCTCCTCGCGCTCGGCCGACCTCATGACCAGTCAGCTCGTGCTGCTCGATGTGGCGCGCGCGCTCTCCGGCGACGGCACTGCCGAGCGCACCGTGGCCGGAGCGACGAGTTGGGCGTGCGCGCCGGCTTGGGCACCGGGTGGGCTGGCCCTCACGTACCTCGACGACCGCGACGGCTGGTTTCATGTGTACCGGGTCACGACCGGGGCCGGCGATGCCGACCCGACCAGGCTCACGGCCGGCGATGTCGAGCACGGCGACCCCGTTGGCGGTGACGGCTACACGCCGCGGATCGATCCCGGCGGTCGCAACCTGGCGTGCGTGCGGATCCACGACGGTCTGGTCGACCTCGCGGTGTACCCGCTGGACGGTGGTGCGCCGGTCACGCTCAATCCCTTCGACGGCATCTGGCGGATCGTCGGTTGGGTGGGCGAGGATCGGCTCGCGGCGACGTGCGAGTCGGATGGCAGGCCGCCGGACCTCTGGCTCCTGCCGGTGCCGGGCATCGCGGGATCGGCAGCGCGGCCCCAGCAGGTCACCGACTCGCTCCCCGGGGCGCTCCCGGCGCACCGGTTCGTGCCGTCCAGCCGGGAGCGCTTCACGGCACGAGACGGGCTCGCGATCGAGGCGACGGTATGGCGGCCGCCGGGAACCTTCGGGGCCGGCGGCCGGCGTCGCGTCCCCGCCGTGATCCAGGCCCACGGCGGGCCGACGTCCCAGACCTACCGCGGATACCAGCCCTTCACCCAGCTCCTGGTGCAGGAAGGGATGGCGGTCGTGGCGCCGGACTTCCGTGGCTCCACCGGATACGGCCGCGACTTTCGCTGGGCGAACCGCGGCGAGTGGGGTCACGCGGACGCCGAGGACGTCATCGACTGCGCACGTTGGGCCGTGACACAGCCCTGGTGCGATGGTCGCCTGGCCGTGTTCGGCGGCTCGTATGGTGGCTATCTGGCCCTGTGTGTGCTGACGGAAGAGCCGGAGCTCTGGCGTGCCGGGGTGGACCTGTACGGAGACTCGGAGATCGCCGAGAGCTATCGCCATGGCGACCGCGTCGGGCGGCTCGATCTGGACCGCATGATGGGCAGCCCCGACGATCCAGCGATGGCGCCGCTGTACCGCAGGGGGTCGCCCGTCTACCGTGCCGAGCGGTTGCAGGCGCCCCTGCTCATGCTGCATGGGCGACGCGACCGACGCGTCGTGCCCCTGATGACGGAGCGGATGGACGAAGCGCTGACGATCGAAGACAAGTATCACGTCGTGCACTGGTACGACGAGGAAGAACACGGCTGGAAGCGGCGCGAGAACCGCCGCGACGCGTACCGGCGGATCCTCGACTTCCTCCGCCGGCATCTTCTCGACATCGACCTCGAGCGTTCCGCTCCGCCGCACTGACCAGCTCGACACGCCCGTCCGCGGGGGAGGGCGCCGGCGGACCGCCATGTCGCCGCGCGGGGTGACGCTCCGCGTGTTGTGCGGCGTGGACGCTCCGCGCGTTGCGCGGCGTCCGCGTACGATGGCCCTGCGCGGCGCGATGCTGACGGGCGACCGGCCGCCCGGGTCGTGCCGCGGTCGTTCGGAGCCACTCGTGGATTCATCCGAGATCCGAGCCTCAGGCGCAGCGCGCCGTCGCTCCTGGGCCGAGCCGTTCCGTATCAAGGTCGTCGAGCCCATTCACCTGCTGTCGCGTCCGGAGCGCGAGCGAGCCATGGCGGAGGCGGGCTACAACACGTTCCTGCTTCGCAGCGACGACGTGTACATCGATCTGCTGACCGACAGCGGCACCTCGGCGATGTCGGACAACCAGTGGGCCGGCATGATGCTGGGCGACGAGGCGTACGCGGGCAGCCGCAACTTCTACCACCTCGAGGAGGCGGTCCGGCGTGCCTACGGCTACCGCTTCATGGTCCCGACCCACCAGGGACGGGGCGCCGAGCACATCCTTTCGCAGCTGCTGATCAAGCCGGGCGACCATGTTCCGGGCAACATGTACTTCACGACGACACGCCTGCACCAGGAGCTGGCGGGCGGGACGTTCCACGACGTCATCATCGACGAGGCGCATGACCCGACGTCCGAGCATCCCTTCAAGGGCAACGTCGATCTGGGCAAGCTGGCCCGGTTGGTCGACGAGGTGGGGGCGGAGCACATCCCGTACGTCTCGGTCGCTGCCACCGTCAACATGGCCGGCGGCCAACCGATCTCGCTGGACAACCTGCGTGCGGTGCGCGACTTCTGCCAGGCGCGCGGCATCCGCGTGATCCTGGACGCCACGCGGGCCGTCGAGAATGCCTACTTCGTGAAGCACCGCGAGGCGGGCCAGGCGCACCGGAGCGTCGCCGAGATCCTGCTCGAGCTCTGCTCGTACACGGACGGCTGCACGATGAGCGGCAAGAAGGACGCCCTCGTGAACATCGGCGGCTGGCTGGCCCTGAACGACGCGGGTCTGTTTGATGAGGCGCGCAACCTGGTGGTCGTCTACGAGGGCCTCCACACGTACGGCGGCATGGCCGGCCGCGACATGGAGGCGATGGCGCGGGGGATCGAGGAGTCGGTCGACGAGGACCACATCCGCGCGCGTGTGGGCCAGGTCGAGTACCTCGGACGCCACCTGATCGACGAGGGCGTGCCGATCGTGCTGCCTGTTGGCGGCCACGCCATCTTCCTGGACGCGGCCCGCTTCTATCCCCACATCCCGCAGGACGAGTTTCCGGCGCAGACGCTCGCCGCGGAGTTGTACGTCGACTCCGGCGTGCGGGCCATGGAGCGAGGCATCGTGTCCGCCGGGCGCAACCCTGTCACGGGCGACCACAACCGGCCGAAGCTCGAGCTGGTCCGGCTCACGCTGCCGCGTCGCGTGTACACCCAGGCGCACATGGACGTCACCTGGGAATCGGTGGCCGACCTGTACGGCAAGCGCGAGGGTGTGCGCGGCCTGCGCATGGTCTACGAGCCCAAGTACCTGCGCTTCTTCCAGGCCCGCTTCGAGCGCCTGGTGTGACCCGCCTGCCATGTTGCGAGTGTCCAGGCGCGCCCCGAACGGTGAGCGCATGCGCGTCGTGATCCAGGCGATCGGGTCGGAGAGATCGAGGTGGTCGGGTCGTTTGCGCTCACGCCGTCGCGCTTCCAGACGGCACTCGGAGAGATCCGCCTGGATCTGTCGCAGGCGGTCGTAGCGGAGGGCGAGACGCTGGTGTCGGTGAGCACGCTGATCGGAGAAGTGCGGGTCCTGCTGCCTCCTGATGTCGGCGCGATCGTGCGCGGACGGGCGCTCCTCGGCGAGACCGAGCTGCTGGGTGCCGTGGGCGGTCCGCTGCTGCCGGAGCGGACGGTCGCGACGGACGACTACGCGACCTCGCGGCGCCGCATCCGCCTGGACGTGCAGACCGGGATCGGCCGCGTCGGTGTGCGGCGGGCTCGAGACGCCGGTACTCGGCCCGGGGTGAGCGTCGCGGCTGACGCAGCTGCGGGACCTGTTGCTCATTTGCTCGGCGGCGTGCCCTCGCTCGGCGGCGTGCCCTCGTCCCTCGGCGCGTCATCGGCGGAACGGCCTGCGGGCGCCGACGACCGATCGGTTGGCGCGCGATGACCGCTGCTGCCACGTTTCGCGAGATGCCGGCCCGGACCCTCCGAGCCGGGCTCCTCTGGGCGTCCCGCCAGCGGGTGCTCGCCCGGCTGGCGGCCTCGAATCCCGCCACGGGCGACCTGGTGCGGCGCTTCGTCGCCGGCGAGACACTCGACGAGGCGCTGGCGGCGCTGCGACGGCTCCGCGACAGGGGCCTGGGGACGACCGTCGATGTCCTCGGCGAGGCGGTCCTCTCCCGCGATGCGGCCCGTGCGGCGGCGGATCGCTACGTCGAGGTCCTCCGGGCGCTGGCCGACAACGGGCTCGATCGGTACGCCAGCCTGAAGCTCACCCAGATGGGCCTGGACCTCGATCGCGACTTCTGTGCGGAGAACGTCGGCCGGATCGTCGACGCGGCGGCGGAGCTGGGCGCGTTCGTCCGGATCGACATGGAGGACCACCTGCGTACGGACGCCACGCTCGCGATCGCGCGCGAGCTGCACGCGGCGCACCCCGCCGTCGGGGTGGTGATCCAGTCGTACCTGCGGCGCAGCGCCGACGACATCGCCGCGCTCAACCGTGAGGGGATCCGCGTGCGCCTCTGCAAGGGCGCGTACAACGAGCCGCCGAGTGTCGCGTTCGCCTCGAAAGACGAGGTCGACGCGAGCTACGTCCGCCTCGCGCAGCAGCTCCTGCGGGAGGGCGAGTACCCCGCCCTCGCCACGCACGACGAGACGATCATCCGACGCCTGTGCGCGTTCTGCGAGCGGGAGAGCATCGAACCCACGCGCTTCGAGTTCCAGATGCTGTACGGCGTCCGACGCGACCTGCAGCAGCAGCTCCGGCGCGACGGGTATGCGGTGCGCGTGTATGTCCCGTTCGGCACGGAGTGGTACCCCTACTTCGTGCGCCGCCTGGCCGAACGGCCGGCGAACGTCGTGTTCCTCCTGCGCAGCATCCTGCGTGAGAGCGGCCGACGCCGGCGCTGACGCTGACGCATCCGAACGGCCGCGGCGACGCCGTGCCCGTTCGCTACTGCGGGTGCACGACGTACAGCACCACAGCGAGCAGCAGCGCGAGCAGCACCGCGGCGAACAGCAGGTTGGTCAGTCGACTCCAGGTCATGCCTCCTCCCGCACGGTCGTGATCGTCGCACCGGGCTGCGTCTCGGCGAGGATCACGCCACCGATGACGAACGCCCCGCCCAGCAGCTGCAGCGGTGCAAGTCGCTCCCCCAGGAACAGCGTGGCCAGCGTGATGGTGAACACAGGCTCGATCGTACTGACGAGCGACGCCTGCGCCGCACCAATGCGCGCCGTTCCAGCGTAGAACGCCTGCACGGCGAGCGCGGTCGAGAACACCGCGATCCCCAGCAGGCCCAGCCAGGCGTCGGCCGGCACCTGCCAGGGGAGTACCGGCTCGCGCGCGGCCGCCGCCACGATGCTGATGACGACGGCGGTGCCCGTCATCATCACGGCCGCGGCCACGGCGGGCGGCGTCTCCGCTCCGCTGCCTCCGCTTCGCGCGTCGGCGGTGGAGCCGCGCCGTTCGCCGGCCAACCGCGCAGCGAGGACGATGTACACGGCGTAGATGATCGGCGAGGCGACGGCCAGTGCCAGGCCGAGGGGGTGCGGGCGCCCGGTGATCCCGCCGATGGTCAGCGCCACCCCCAGGGTGACGATGCCCAGTGCAGCCCAGGGCCGCCTGCCCGCCAGCGTGTGTCCGAAGCGCAGCATGAGGACGGCCACGAGCGCCGGGTACACGTACACGATGAGCGCCGCGAGCGACGCCGAGATCGTCTCCAGGGCGGCGTAGTACGTCGCAGCGTTGCCGACGAAGAACGCGCCCAGCAGGAACAACGCCGTGGCGCGCGGCGCGGAGAGCCGACGCAGCGCGGCGCGCGCGGCCGGCTGCAGGAGGAGCCAGGTCCAGCTGATCGCGAGCCCGATGAGGAAGCGCCAGTGGAGGAGGGCGAGCCAGTCCAGACCTGCCGCGTAGACGCCCTTGGCGAACAGCGGCCCCGACCCGTACCCGCAGGCCGAGGACACGGCGAGCGCGATACCCACGGTACGGCGGCGGTCCACCGCTGGAGCCTATCAGGCGCCGGGGCAGGCTCGCTCGACAGATCGCGCCCGTCGGCGGGTCGCGTCCCACCCGGCCCTCGTGCCCCACCGCGCTCGCCCGACTGCCGCAGCGGCTACACTCGAAGGCCCATGAGCACGGAGTCCATCCCTCGCCCGGGCACGGCCCCCCGCGCGGGCACGCCGGCCGCCGAACGGCACCGGCCCCCGCGGATCGTCATCGTGGCCGACGATCTCGTCTGGGCAACGCGCCTGGAGGGCCTGGTGCGTGGTGCGGGTGCGCGCCCGACCATGAGCCGCGACATGTCCGGCCTGCAGCGGCTGCTGGACGATCCCGACCGTGCCGTGGGTGTGGTGGTCGACCTGACCGCGCGCGCGTACGACGGGGTCCAGGCGGTGGCGCTCGCGGCGAGGGCCGGCCGGTCCGTGCTCGCCGCGGGGCAGCACGATGACCTGGAACTCCGCAGGCGTGCCCTCGCCGCCGGCGCGACCAGGGTCCTGCCGTACGCACGGTTGCACGCTGCCGGGCCCGCGCTGCTGCGGGCGTGGGTGGCGAGCCTGAACGCAGGGGGTGCCGGGACATGAGCGCGGTGCGACCTCGGGCGATCGACGCGGCACGCTACGGGGAACGGCTGCGTGCCGCGCAGGAGCGCATGCGCGCGGAGGAAGTGGCGGCGCTGCTGGTGGGCGTGGGCGCCGATCTCCGCTGGCTCACCGGCTACGCGGCGATGCCGCTCGAGCGATTGACGTTGCTGGTCCTGCCCTCGACCGGCGACCCCGCGTTGATCGTCCCCCGGCTCGAGATCGCGCCGGCCCGCCTGGCCCCCGCCGTCACGGCCGGTTTCGTCCGGCCGGTGACCTGGGAGGAGACGGACGACCCGTTTGCCCTCGTTCCACGGCTCGTCGCCGGCAGCGGGGGCTGGACCGCGGCGGGCTCGGCGGGTCGTGGGGCGGACGGGACGCCGGGTCGGCTGCTCGTCTCCGATCGTCTCCCGGCGGCCTCGCTGCTTCGCCTGCAAGCTTCCTTCCCGGCCACGCATTTCGGCCTCGCCTCCTCTGTGCTGCGCGAGCTGCGGATGGTGAAGGACGCCGCCGAGGTCGGACTCCTGCGCGCCGCAGCGCGGGCGGCCGATCGCGTCATCGAGGCGCTTGCGCGCGGTCGCCTGGTCGGGCGCACGGAGGAGCAGGTCGCCCGCGAGGTGCGCGAGCGGCTGGTGGAGGAGGGACACGAGGTGGCCTCCTTCTCCATCGTGGGTTCCGGCCCCAACTCGGCATCGCCGCACCACAGCGCCTCCGCACGAGTGATCGAGCCGGGCGAGCCCATCGTGCTCGACATCGGCGGCACGCTCGATGGGTACGGATCCGACGTGACCCGGACGCTGTGGGTGACCGGGGGCGACCCGTCGCGTGCGCCGCACCCCGAGTTTCGTGCCCTGTACGACGTCCTTCAGCGTGCCCAGGCCGAGGCGGTCGCCGCGGCGCGTCCCGGGGTGTCCTGCGAGTCGGTCGACCGCGTTGCGCGTGCGGGCATCACGGCCGCGGGATACGGGCCGTACTTCATGCACCGGACCGGTCACGGGATCGGACTGGAAGAGCACGAGGACCCGTACATCGTGGAGGGCAACACCTTGCCGCTGCAGGCCGGGCACGCCTTCAGCGTCGAGCCGGGCATCTACCTGGAGGGCCGGTTCGGGGCACGGATCGAGGACGTCGTGGTCTGTGGGCCCGATGGCGCGGAACCGCTGAACGAGGTGTCGCGGGAGCTGCTGGTCGTCGACGGGTGAGCGGCCGTCCCGCTGGCGTGGGATGGCTCGCGGCGCGGAGCGTGAGGTACCGCCCGACGGTTCGCGGCCCGGAGGTGAGGCACGGGTACCGGAAGGCGCCAGGCCGGGAACGCCGGATGCCGGTGCTATGATCGGTCGAGAGAACACGCGGTGCCCCAGAACTCCGCCTGAGCCCGGATCGTGACCGACAGCAGTCTCCAGCCCGCGCCAGCGGGCGACACACAGCACGAACAGCCGCCGCGCAGAGGATGCAGCGCGGCACAGATGCGGCGCTTCATCAAGTCACGCCCCTATGTCCCGTTGCACGAGTTGCGCCGGCGCTTCGAGCTCAACGGCGAATGTGACGACGTCTCCCTGATCGACTCGCCCGACGGCACGGTCTATGTCGGGCTGCCTGGTCGGGAAAGCCAGATGCTCGCCGAGCTCGTCCGCCAGGGGGACGTCGGTCTCGAGCTCTGCCTCGATCCCTGCTCCCGCGTCGTCGTCGGCGTCTTCCCGATGCGACCGATCCTGCGCACCTGACCAACGGCACGTGACGGGTAGCGCCCGTGCCGTAGGCTAGAGGCGTCCGCGGGATCCCCGGCCCGCACGCGGGGACCCACACCCAGGCTCGTCCGGAGGGATGCGATGACCGGTTCGAAGCATCCGCGACTCGAGGTGACCGAAGACGTCCGCGACCTCGCCGAGGAGGAGAGCGGGGCGCCGCAGGAGATCCTGACGGCCGATCCGGACCTCGTCCTCGCCGACTACGCCGAGCTGGCCCGGCTGCTTCGGGCCGCTGACGCGGCCGGCGACCTGGATGCCGTCGCCCGCCTGCGTCGCGACATGGACGGTCTGCTTCCCGCGCTGACCGAGGAGCAGCGCGAGCGCATCGAGGACGGCGAGTTCGACTGGTAGCTACCTGCCCGCCTGGGCGGGCAGGGTGACACCCTCGAGATCGAGGAGCGACCGCTTCACGGCGAGCATCGCGGTCCGGCTGCCATGTCCGCCTCCCCCGTATCCGCCCAGCGAGCCGTCCGCCGCCACGATCCGGTGGCACGGGATGACGAGGGGAACAGGGTTGCGACCGAGTGCGCCCCCGACTGCCCGCGCGGCACGGGGCCTGCCGATTCTGCGGGCCAGCCCACCGTAGCTGGTCACCTGGCCGAATCCGAGACCACGCGCCGCCTCCAGCACCCGTCGGTCCCAGTCCGACACCCCCCGCAGGTCGACCGGCAGGTCGAAGGTGTGTCGCTGTCCGGAGAAGTACTCGTCCAGTTCCAGCTTCGCCCGGGCGAGGACCGTGCGCCACGCTGCGGGCAGCCCCGGCTGATCCGGCACGGGGGCGCCGTGCAGTCGTCGCGCCAGATCCTCGACGAACCGCTCGGTCGACGTGCGCAGGTCGATGGCGACCAGCCCGTCGTCGTCGGCGGCGATGTGCAGCGGCCCCCACGGGGCGGCGTAGACGATGAACGCTGCCACAGGGCCCCTGCCGGAAGGCGCTGCACCGGCGACAGCTCCCGCAGGCTCGCCAGCAGTGACGCGCTCGCCGACCCCGAGCCCGCCAGCCCGGCTGTCGCCCGCCCGTCGCCCGCCGGCCCTGCGCTCGCCAGCGGCGGCGTTAGCCTCGCCCGGGGCGGAACGAGCTCCTACCGCCAGGGGGGTACGTCCCACGGCGACGTCCAGCTCGGCGCGCAGCTGGG
>JBJKRK010000387.1:0-14755 GCA_046704705.1 Candidatus Limnocylindrales bacterium
GGATCAGCGCGCTCCTCACCACCACGATGGTCGGCATGCGCGACGTCGTCGCGGCCGTCCGCGCCGCCGAGCTCGACGGTGTGAAGGTGATCGTCGGGGGTGCCCCCGTCACCGCCGACTTCGCCCGCGACATCGGGGCCGACGGCTACGCCCCCGACGCCGGTGCGGCGGTGGATGTGGCGAAGGCGGCACTGGGCGCGAAGTGAGCCGGCCGCGGCAGGACACCGCTGGATGGCCGTCGGAGTCGGGCTGGACGCCGACGGCCGGGAGCATGGCGTGACCGAGGTGCGACACCGGGATCGGGTTGCGGCGGCGCTGGCGCACGAGGCGCCGGATCGCTGCCCGATGCAGATCAGCTTCACGCCCGAGTTCGCCGATCGGCTGCGCGCTGAACTCCAGGCCCAGGGTGTGCTCGGGCCGACGGCTCGCCGCCTGCACAACCCACATGGGGGCGGCAACACCTACGAGCTCGAGCTCGCAATCGACGAGGACCTGCTCCTCACCTCCGTCGGCTGGGCCAATTCGTACTACCAGGACGCGGACGTCTACAGTGACGAATGGGGCGTCACCTGGCGGCGGCAACCGTACGAGACGCCGTTCGGTACCGGCCACTACACGGAGATGATCGGTCACCCCCTGGCCGACGGGGCCGCGGTGGCCTCGTACCGCGCCCCGGACCCCTCGCGCCCGGAGCTCTACGACGAGGCTGCTCGCGTACTCCGCGACTTCCGGGACGAGTACTTCATCGTCGGGGTCACCGTCACGACCATCTGGGAGACCGCCTGGGCGTTGCGCGGATACGAGCAGCTCCTGATGGACCTTGTGCTCGATCCGGAGCTCGCCGATGCGATCTTCGAGATCCCCTATCGGTACCACCTGGCCGCCGCGGAGCGCCTCACCGCGATGGGCGTGGACATGATCTGGACCGGCGACGACATGGGGATGCAGACGGGCATGCTCATCTCGCCCGCGCTCTGGCGTCGGTTCCTGAAGCCGCGCATGGCCGAGCTGATCGTGCGCCTCAAGGCGATCAACCCCGACGTGAAGGTCGCGTACCACTCTGACGGACAGATCTGGGACATCATCCCGGAGCTGATCGAGATCGGCCTCGACGTGTTGAACCCGATCCAGCCCGCCTGCATGGATCCCGCGGAGCTGAAGCGCCGCTTCGGGGATCGGCTCTGCTTCTGGGGTTCGCTGGACGAGCAATACACGCTCCCGTTCGGCTCGCCCGACGACGTCGGACAGGAGATCCTCACTCGTCTGCGCACCATCGGGCGCGATGGTGGGCTCATCCTCGGCCCGACACATCACGTGCAGCTCGACACGCCGATGGAGAACTTCTGGACGATGGTCCGAACGATCCGCTCGACACCGTACGCCGCGGTGTCGGGAGTGGATCCATGAGCCGGCGCCGACCCGGAGCAGGCCTGCCGGCGCCTGCTCGGGGTGCGAAGCGCTCGCCCGGGAGACGCGGGCGACCGTTGCCGCGAACGGCGACGGCAGGACCCTGCCGGCTGCTTGGAGGGTGAGCAGGATGCGCACACTCGACCAGCGGCTCGCCGACGCGCGCGAGCACATCGCAGACGCGTACCGGCACGTCCCCATGAAGAGCCCGCCGCTCATCGTGGGCGACTGCAACTACTGGATCACGGGCGAGGACCCGGCGGTCATTCCCGATGACTATTTCGCGGAGGGCGGCTTCGCGTCGATGCTCCGCTTCCAGGGGGAGAAGATCGCGTCGCACCTGGAGCGCATCGAGGACGACTACGTGCCGTTCCTCTTCCCCTGGTACGGCACGGGCGTCGTCCCGTCCGCCCTCGGCAGCGTGATCGCCTTCCAGCGCGGTGAAGAGCCGGCCATCGAGGCGCCGGTGCTGCACGACCCCTCCGAGATCGCCCGCCTCGCGCCGCCCGATCCAACGCGTGACGGCCTGATGCCGCGGGTGCTCCGCTCCATCGACTACTTTCGGGCGCACTCGGAGTGGCCGGTTTCCTTCACCGACTGCCAGGGGCCGTTCAACATCGCCCTGAGCCTGGCCGGCGTCGAGTCCATCTGCCTCTGGATGTACGACGACCCGCGTGCCGTGCACGAGCTCATGGACTTCTGCACGACGGTCCTCATCGACTGGATCGCGCTGCAGAAGCAGCGGGCCGGCCAGCCGCGGGAGTCGGGCGCCTTCCCGCACGCCATCGTCCTGCCCGAGGGACATGGCGGCGTGTGGATCTCGGACGATGACTGCACGATCCTGTCCGCCGACCTGTACCGCGAGTTCGTGGTGCCCTACAACTCCCGGGTCCTGCGCGCCTTCGGCGGGGGGACGCTCCACTACTGCGGCAGCGCACCGCAGCAGCTGGAGAACTTCCTGGCCATCGACGGCCTGGTCGGCATCAACAACTGGTGCATGGGCGACTTCGCACAGGTGCGCCGCATGCAGGAGCTCTTCGAGTACCGGCTCGTCCTGATGGTGTGCGACACGACGCCGGTCGACCCGGAGCGGTACTTCCGGGAGCTGTTCGGCTTCCTGCACCCCAAGGGCACGATCGTCGCGACGTACCCCGCTGCGGCGAACGCGCTGGACGCGGACGGCCACATGATCACCGTCAGGCAGGATCCGCGCGACGTCGGTGACCGCGCCTGGCAGATCCTCCAGGACGTGGCCCGCGGCAGCCACCCCGCGGTGGCTCGCTCGTGACCGGATGCGCGCCAGCCGTGGCACCGTCTCCTGCCCGGCCGCAGGATGGAGGTGAACCATGGCGATGACGTCCCGTGAGCGGTTCATGGCGGTGCTGCGGGGCGAGATGCCGGACCGGGTCCCCGTGACGCTGTTCATCCAGGACCAGGGGCACTTCATCAACCAGATGTATCCGGACATCGATCCCTGGGACTACGAGGCGATCCAGCTCAAGGTGATCGAGATCTCGCGCCAGTTCGGGGCGGACGTCTTCGTCCGGCTGCTGTTCGGCACGCTGGGGGACTTCCAGTGGGTGTTCTTCGGCGGGCTGAACGTGTACGAGCAGACGCAGGACTGGGAAGTCCGCACGGAAGAAGCGCACGATGGCCGCACGACGATCCGGCGCTCGACCGTCCGCACGCCGGGCGGCACGCTCCGGCAGGAGTTCTCGATCGACGAGATCCGGCCCGGCACCCTGATGTACGCCTGCACGCAGAAGCCGGTGCGGACCATGGCAGACCTCGAGCTCGTCCGCCGCTACGAGCCGGGCATGCCGGCAGGCTGGCCCGCGGCGGTCCGCCAGCGCGTCGCCCCCATCCGGGCGGCCCTCGGCGACGACGGCATCCTGGGCTGCTGGTCGCCCCACGGGCCGTTCAACATGGCCTCGCTCCTCGTCGACGAGCAGGACCTCTACGCCATGTTCTACACGGATCCCGATCTGTACCGCGAGCTCATGGAGCTCTCGCTCGCCCGTGTCGCGGACTACACGCGTGGCCTCGATGCCGCGGGGATCGACGTGCACCTGGTGGGCGGCAACGTGCCGGGCGGCTTCATGGGTCGCGCGAACTACGAGCGGTACATCCTGCCGTACGAGCGGCGGCAGATCGAGCTGGCACAGGCCAACGGCACCCCCGCGATCTACCACAACTGCGGGCAGATCATGGCGCTCGTCGAGGCCTACAAGGGACTCGGCGTGGTCGGCGTCGAGCCCTTCTCGCCTCCGCCGCAGCTGGGCGACGCCGACATCGCGAAGGTGAAGGAGCTGGTCGGGACCGACTACGTGGTGATCGGCGGCGTGGACCAGGTGCTCATCATCCAGCAGGGCACGGTGGACGACGTCCGGCGCGCCACCGAGTGGACCATGGAGGCGGGCAAACCCCGCGGGGGCTTCATCCTCCAGAACGCCGACTTCCTCGAGTACGGCACGCCGCCGGAGAACGTGCGGGCATTCGTCGAGACGGCAATTGACCACGCCGCGTACTGACGCCGGACGGCGGGGCGCGGCAGCGCCGCACCCGCCCGTGCCACGCACGGACGCACCGGAGCCCGCGCGGGACACTGCGGGGCACGCGGGCACACACAGCGGGAGGCGTCGATGACTGTCACCCCACGGGAGCGCGTCAAGCTCGCCATCGACCACAAGGAAGCCGACCGCGTGCCGATCGACCTGGGCGGTTCCATCGTCACGTCGATCACGCGGGCCGCGTACGAGCCGCTACGGGCGCACCTCGGGCTGCCCGAGGAGGAGATTCGCATCCACGATGAGGTTCAGCAGCTGCCCTACGTGGGTGAGGACCTGCTCGAGCGCTTCCGCGTCGACACCCGCATGGTCCAGCTGCCACCCACCCACATCGCGGGCGTCGAGATCCTCGACGACGGCGACTACTGGGCGATGTACGACCGCTGGGGCAGCTGCATGCGCATGCCGAAGGATGGCGGCCTGTACTACGACTGGGTCGAGTTCCCGATCCGCGAGATCAGCCTGCCGGCGCTGGACGCCTATCGGTGGCCGGAGCCGGACTCCCCCGAACTGGTCGCGACGCTCGGCGCGCGGGCACGCGAGCTGCACGAGACGACCGACTACGCGCTGATCGGCAGCGGCGTCATCGGCGGGGGCATCTTCGAGCAGCCGTGCCGGACCGTCGGCCTGGAGAACTTCATGATGGCGCTCGTCCTCGACCGGCCCTTCGCGGAGCGTCTGATGGACGGGATCCTCGAGGTGTATCTCGACTCGGTGGACCGCTATCTCGACGAGGTGGGTGCGTACATCGACGTCTTCACCTTCTGGGACGACGTGTGCGGGCAGGACGGCTGGCTCATCTCGCCCGACCTGTATGTCTCGCTCATCAAACCCCGCCAGCGACGCCTCTTCGACGCGATCAGGCGTAAGTCGGACGCCGCGATCTTCTACCACGGCTGCGGCGCGGTGTTCGACCTCATCCCGCACCTCATCGACATCGGCGTCGACATCGTGAACCCGGTGCAGGTCTCGGCGCGCGGTATGGATTCCCGGCGACTCAAGGCGACGTACGGGCGCGACGTGACGTTCTGGGGCGGCGGCGTGGACACGCAGCACGTCCTGCCCTTCGGCTCGCCTGACGAGGTGCGTGCCGAAGTCAGGAAACGCATCGACGACTTCGCGCCGGGTGGCGGCTTCGTCTTCAACACGGTGCACAACATTCAGGCGCTGGTCCCGCCAGAGAACATCGTCGCCGCCTTCGACACGGCATTCGAGTACGGCCGCTACTGACCGGGCGTCGGGGCGGCGCGGCAGGTTTCCCGAGCCGGCGGCTGCGCGCGGACGCCACATCGGGCAAACCATACCAATCAGACCATTTCGGCTACCATGTCGCGCGGAGGGCGTCCGCCGGGCGTCCCGAGGAGACGGTGGAGCATGCGGGAGCCTCTGTACTCGACCATCGCGAGCCGCGCAGAGACACGCATCCGGTCCGGCGAGTGGCCCGCCGGAACGCGGCTCCCGCCCGAGCGCGAGCTGTGTCGGCTGCTCGACGTGAGCCGTGCGACGCTGCGCCTGGCGCTGTCGGAGCTGGAGGCGCGCGGGCTGATCGACCGCCATCAGGGACGCGGCACCTTCGTCGCGATCCCGCGGGTTGACGCGGACGTGTCGGGCTCGTTCACCCTGGCTGCGGCGCTGCGGCGGCGCGGACTCCACCTGATCACGCGGGTCGTCGAGACGCGGTCCGTCGGAGCCGGCCGTCACCTGGCCGAGGATCTCGCCTGTCGCCCCGGGGAGCCGCTGCTGCGGCTCGTGCGGGTCCGGTCGCTGGGCGCGGACGAGCCGCTCCTGCTCGAAACGACGCACCTGCCGCTCGCGCGCTTCCCCGGGCTGGGGGACGTCGACTTCACCGCGCGGTCGCTGTACGAGGTGCTGCGCGTCGAGTACGGGACCATCCCCTCGGTCGCGTCGGAGTCGCTCGAGCCCGTCTGCGCCACCGCCGCCGAAGCCGCTGCCCTTCGGCTGCCGCGCCGCGCTCCTGCGCTCCTCATCCACCGCGTCACGCGCGACCAGCATGCGCTGCCGGTGGAGTCGAGTCACGCGCTCCTGCGCGGCGACCGGTGCCGCTTCCTCCTCACGCGGCAGATCGCTGAAGGGGCCGGGGCGCCGCTGCCGCTCGGGTACCTGTCGGACACGACCCCGCCGGCCAACGCGGCAGGCCGCCTGCGGTCGCCGGCAGCGCCGCTGACGAGCGCCATCAACGCCGGTCCGCAGCACGGGAGGTAGACGTCGATGAACTCGGGCCAGCGCTGGCTCGCCACAGCGCGCGACATCCTCGACCGGGTCGAAACAACGCAGATGGACGCGATCGATCGTGCGGCCGAGCTGTTCGCCCGGACGATCGCGGGCGACGCCCTCGTCCACGTCTTCGGCTCGGGGCACTCACGCATGAACGTGGAGGAGATGTTCCCCCGCATCGGCAGCTTCCCGGGTTTCCACCCGATCGCCGAGCTCGCCATCACCAACCACCATGCCGTGGTGGGCCCGAACGGGTTGCGGCAGGCGATGTACCTCGAGAAAGTGGAAGGCTTCGGCCGGGTGATCCTGCAGCAGATCAAGCTCCATCCCGGCGACGCGTTCCTCATCTTCTCCTCGACGGGCATCAACGGCGTCGTCATCGAGGTGGCCCTCTACGCGCGCGCCATGGGACTGCCGGTCGTGGCCGTCACCTCGTTCGAGCACGGTCGGGCGACCGACTCCCGGCATCCCTCCGGCCGGAAGCTCATGGACATCGCCGACATCGCGATCGACAACTGTTCGCCCGCCGGCGATGCGGCGGTGGAGATCCCCGGACTTCCCTTCCGCGTTGGCCCGAGTTCGTCGATCGGTGCGATCGCCGTGGTCAACCTCCTGAAGGTCCGCACTGCCGACCGCCTCGTCGCGCTGGGGAAGCCCCCGGTCGTGCTCACCAGCCCGCACTTCGTGGGACGCACCGAGGGCGACGCCCAGCTCGAGCGCGTGTACGAGGACTACTTCCGCCGCATCCGTCGCGCGTACGACCCCGAGGGTGCGCTCGCGGTGCCCGAGCACTGGACCGCAGCGTGAACCGCCTGCTCGGCCGCGTCTGCCTGGTCACCGGATCCACCGGCATCGCGGCGGCGGGCGCGCGGCGCTTCGCCGCGGAGGGCGGCTCGGTCTTCGTGATCTCGCGCACGGAAGCGCACTGCAGAGAGCTCACCGACGAGCTGCGGGCCGCGGGCGCGGAGGCCGACTACGCGGTCGCGGACCTCGCCGAGGGGGACGCGGCGGCGGACGCCGTGGAGGCCTGTCGGGCCCGGTTCGGGCGGGTCGACGCCCTCTTCAACGTCGCGGGCGGGAGTGGCCGCCGGTTCGGCGACGGACCCGCCCACGAGGCGACCGCCGAGGCATGGGACGCGACGCTCGGGCTCAACGCCCGCAGCCAGTACCACGTGTGCCGGCACGTCATCCGGGCGATGCTCGAGCAAGGCGTCGGGGCGGGGGGCACGCGGGGTGCGATCCTGAACATGTCGAGCGTGCTCGCGCTGCACCCCTCCCCCGAGTTCTTCCCCACGCATGCGTACGCGGGGAGCAAGGGCGCGATCATCGGCTTCTCGCGCGCGATGGCCGCGTACTACGCCCCGTACCGGATCCGGGTGAACGTCGTCGCGCCCGGCCTGACGGCCACGCCGATGGCCTCCCGCGCCACCGCCGATCCACCGACCGCCGCATATGCGCGCTGGAAGCAGCCGCTCGTCGCCGGCCCGCTCGACCCGGACGACGTGGCACAGGCGGCGCTCTACCTGCTGAGCGACGAGGCCCGCGCCGTCACGGGCCAGGTCCTGGTGATCGACGGGGGCGCGTCCGTCACCGAGACCCCCGGGACTCCCTGATGCCGGCTCGCGCGTTCCCGCTGCTCGCCGCAGCGGACGTGGTCGTGGTGGGCGCGGGCTCGGCCGGCGCCACGGCGGCCATTGCCGCGGCGCGCGCCGGCGCCTCCGTCCTGCTCGTGGAGAAGCTGCCGTTCCTCGGCGGGACGAGCACGGCGGTGCTCGACACGTTCTACGGCTTCTACACGCCGGGGTCGGCGGCGCACAAGGTCGTGGGGGGCATCGCCGACGACGTGGTCTCCGGTCTCCGCGCGCTGGGGAGCGTGATCGAACGCCCGAACACCTTCGGGGCCGGCACGGGCGTGACGTACCACCCCGAGCACCTGAAAGTCGTCTGGGAGCGCCTCGTCCGCGCGGCCGGGGCACGGGTGCTGCTCCACGCCTTCGTCCAGGATGCCGACGTTCGCGACGGCCGCGTGACCGGCCTGGTGGTCGCCACCAAGGCCGGGTTGCGGCGCGTGACGGCAGAAGTCTTCGTCGACGCCTCGGGTGACGCCGACCTGTGCCACTTCGCCGGATTCGGCCTCGAGCTGGCAGGCGAGATCGAGCCTGCGCAGACGCTCACCACAACCTTCCGCATGGCCAACGTCGACCTCGAGCGGCGTCGCGAGGTGCCCAGATCCGAGATCGGCCGCCTGATGCGAGAGGCGGCCGAGCAGCAGAGCTACCGGCTGCCGCGACGCGAGGGCAGCGATCACGTCACCCCGGTGGCGCACATGACGGCGACCATCATGACGCGCCTCGCCTCGTATCGCGAGGCGGATGGCGGCGTGGTGAACGCCACCGACCCGGAGCTGCTCACGGCGGCGGAGATGGAGGGGCGGGAGCAGGCACTCGAGTACGTGCGCTTCCTCGTGGACCGGGTGCCGGGCTACGAGCAGGCGAGTCTCGCCTCGTTCGGGACCCAGATCGGCGTGCGCGAGACCCGGCACGTGTACGGCGACTACCGCCTGACACGGGAGGACGTGCTGTCGGCGCGCCAGTTCGACGACCAGATCGGGCTCTGCGGGGCGCCCATCGAGGACCACCATGCCGGTGCGGACACGCGCTGGCAGTACCTGCCCGAGGGCACGGCGGTCGGGATCCCGTATCGGTCGCTCCTCGTGCGCGACGCGACCAACGTCCTCGTTGCCGGGCGCTGCTTCTCGGCCACGCACGACGCCCAGGCCGCGGTGCGCTCCATGGCCCAGTGCATGGCGATGGGCCAGGCCGCAGGGACCGCTGCGGGGCTCGCCGCCGGCATGCACAGGAGCCCGCGCGAGGTCCCCTTCTTTGCGCTGCGCGACCGACTCCGCCAGGACGGGGCGATACTGGCGGCGCCGAGCGCGGTGACCGGCTGAGCGGGGGCGGAGGAGGAGCGCTGGTGGACAGAGACACGCGCGGGAGCCCCTACTGGCTGGGGTTCGACATCGGCGGCACCCGCCTGAAGACCGGCGTCGTGCACCTCGACGGCAGCGTGGAGCGGTCGGCCGTGATGGACACTTCGCTGCTCGACTTCTCCGCCGTCCTCGAACTCGTCCGCGCACGTGCGCAGGCTGACCGGCACGCGCTGGGCGCGCCGCTCCTGCGGGGCATCGGCGTGGCCCTCCCCGGCATCGTGGAGGAGTCGTTCGGCTCGCGCTACCTGCCGGGCAAGGTGCGCGGCATCGAGGACTTCCCGCTTCGCGACACCCTGGAACGCGAGTTCGAGGTGCCGGT
The DNA here is from genome assembly GCA_046704705.1 of Candidatus Limnocylindrales bacterium. Taxonomy (GTDB): domain Bacteria; phylum Chloroflexota; class Limnocylindria; order Limnocylindrales; family CSP1-4; genus JBJKRK01. The sequence continues at coordinate 9,518 of JBJKRK010000387.1, forward strand.
CCGCTGTGTCAACGACGGTGAGGCCGCCACGCTCGCCGAATGGCGCTTCGGCGCGGCCAGCGGCTTTGCCGATGTCGTGGGGGTGACGCTCGGGACGGGCGTCGGGAGCGGGGTGGTCGTCGCGGGTCGGCCGTTCGCCACCGGCCACATCGGCAACGGGATCTCGCTCGGCCATTTCACGATCCAGGCCGGGGGCCGGCTCTGCCTGTGCGGCAACCGGGGATGCGCCGAGACCCTCGTGTCGGCCAATGCCGTCGCGGGGCGCCTGCGCGAAGCCCTCAACCGGCGCGTGCCCTCCCTGCTGGGCGAGCAGTTCGCGCGGGACCCGGCCTCGATCACCTTCCAGTCGTTGGTCGAAGGGGTGCACGCCGGCGATCCCCTCTGCCTGGAGGTCATCGAGGAGTTTCGACGCGACCTGGGAGCGACCATCGTCACCGCGATCCACGCGTACAACCCGTCGGTCGTCGTCCTGGCGGGCGGACCGATGGCCGCCGCAGACCTGTTCATGCCGCAGGTCCGGGCGTACGTGGCGCGCCACGCGTTCATCTATCCGAAGGGGCGGGCGGTCGAACTGCGCCGCGCCCAGCTCGAGAGCCACGCCGGCGTGCTCGGCGCCGTCGCTCTCGTCATGACCGATGCGGTGGGAGGCTGAGCCATGTCGTTCATCCGGACGGTGCTGGGAGACATCGAGCCCGAGCAGCTCGGCGCGTGCTACGCGCACGAGCACGTCATCATCGACGGCGGGCGGCCGGTCGAGCTCGAGCCCGACTTCCTGCTCGCCGACGTGGACCGCGCCGTCACCGAGCTGCGCGACGCACGGACGGCGGGCCTGCGTGCCGTGGTGGACGCGATGCCCTGCGACGCCGGACGGAACGTGCGGAAGCTCGCGGAGGTCTCGCGGCGCAGCGGCGTGCACGTCATCGCCCCGACCGGGCTGCACCTCGCCAAGTACTACGACGACCTCCACTGGTCGCGGACGGCCTCGGCGGAGGAGCTCGCGGCGCTCTTCGAGGCCGACATCGTGGAGGGTATCGACGAGCGGGACTACGGCGGACCCCTCGTGCGGCGGACCGAGCACCGCGCGGGGGTCATGAAGATCGCCGGAAGTCGTGACCGGCTCACCCCCCTGGAGGAGAAGGTGTTCGAAGCCGCGGCCCTGGCGCACCGGTCGACGGGCTGTCCCATCCTGACGCACTGCGAAGCCGGGACCGCCGGCGCCGAGCAGGTGGCTGCGCTCGGCGGGCACGGCGTGGATCCCGCGCACGTCGTGCTTTCCCACGTCGACAAGGTCGTCGATCGGGCCTACCAGCGCGAGCTCTTCGCCAGCGGCGCCTTCGTCGAGTACGACCAGGCGTTCCGCTGGCCGGCGGACACGCCGAACGGCACGCTCCAGCTGCTCGAGTGGGCGTTCGAGGACGCCACCGCGCCCCGCGTCGTGCTCGGGATGGACGCCGCCCGCCAGCGTTACTGGACGACCTACGGCGGCGGCCCGGGGCTCACCTTCCTGCTCGGGCCGTTCGCGAAGCTGCTGGCGGCGCGCGGGATCGGCGCAGCCGAGCAGCACCTGCTCTTCGTCACCAACCCGGCGCGCGCGTACACCTTCGGCAGCCGGCCGGCGACTGCGGCCCGGCCGGCGACTGAGACCCGGCCGGCGACGGAGACCTCCCGATGACCGTCCCGACACAGGGGCCGCTGACGAGCGTCGTCGGATCGTATGCCCGTCCGTCCTGGATGGTGGCCGGCCTCGCCGCGGCGGAGCGCGGCGAGTTCGGTCCGGCCGACCTTTCCGAGATGCTCGATGACGCGGTCGACCTCGCCCTCCGCGACCAGGAGGACGCCGGGATCGACATCGTCACGGACGGCGAGATGCGTCGCGCGGGGTTCTTCACCGCCGAGTTCTACCGCCACGTCGACGGCCTGCGCGCGCTGCCGCCCGACCGGCGCCTCGGCGCGGCGGGCCACGATCAGCAGCACCGGTTCGAGGTGCTCGACCCGATCAGTGCGCCCGCCGGCCTCGGCGTCGTGGCGGAGTTCGAGTACGCCCGACGGCGCACCGGCAGGCCACTGAAAGTGACGTTGCCCGGGCCGTTCACGCTGGCGGGGCGCCTCACGACGGGCAGCGTGTATCGAGATCGGGCCGCCGCCGCCGAGGCGTTCGTCCCGATCCTCAACGCCGAGCTGCGCCAGCTCGAGGCCGCCGGAGCTCGCTTCATCCAGGTCGACGAGCCCTCGCCGGCGATCCACCCGGACGCACCGGCCGACTTTGCCGGCCTCTTCAACGCCGCCGTCGAGGGGATCTCGACGCGCCTGGCCGTGCACCTCTGCTTCGGGAACTACGTGGGCCGGCCGCTCGCCCGCCGTTCCTACCGGCCGGTGCTCGACCAGCTGCAGCGCTTCCGTGCCGACCAACTCGTCCTGGAGTTCGCCAACCGGGAGTTCGCCGAGCTCGAGATCTGCGGAACGCTGGCCGCGCAGCGGGACCTCGCGATCGGCGTGGTGGACGTGAAGAGCTACTACATCGAGAGGCCCGACGACGTCGCGGAGCGCATCGAACAGGTGCTCCGGTACGTCCCCGCGGAGCGCCTGACGGTCGTGCCGGACTGCGGGTTCAGCCAGACGGCGCGCTGGGCGTCGCGGGCGAAGCTGCTGGCGCTCGGCGCCGGGACACGGCTGGTCAACGGCAGACCGTCGGCCCGTGCGGCAAGGGAAGGCCGACCATGAGCGCACCCGGGTCGAGCGGCCGCCCCGACCTCCCCGAACCGATCCGTCGCGGGCGGATCATCGCGATCGGCCGGGGGCTGGACCCGGATGCGATCGTGGCGGTCGGTGAGGCGCTCGTCCGTGGGCACGTCGGCGCGTTCGAAGTGACCCTCAACAGCGACGGCGCCCTGCGCGCCATCTCGGCGCTCGCCGCGCGCTTCGCCCCGGAGGAACTGCTCATCGGGGCGGGAACCGTCCTCGACCGGGAGGGCGCGCAGAAGTCGGTCGCCGCGGGCGCCCGCTTCCTCGTGACCCCGCACGTGGACAGCGCCATCATCGACTGGGCCGTCGCCCAAGGGGTTCCCAGCATCCCCGGTGCCTTCAGCCCGACCGAGATCCTCCTCGCCTGGCGCCACGGCGCTGCCGCCGTCAAGCTGTTTCCGGCCTCCGTGGTGGGTCCGGCGTTCGTCCGCGAGTTCCGCGGGCCGTTCCGCGACATCCCCCTCGTGCCCACCGGGGGAGTCACGCTCGAGTCCGCTCCCGCGTTCATCGCCGCCGGCGCTGTGGCCGTGGCCCTCGGCGGCTGGCTCATGGGGAACGGGGACCCGCGGGGCATCGAGCGGCGGGCGGCGCAGGTCGTCGCGGCGGTCGCGGGCACGGACCGCCCGTTCAGTCCCGAGACGGCCGATGGCGGATGACGAAGGGGAGCCGACCGACGGCTCGTCCGCGGGGAAGACGAAGAGCCGCCCGCCTTCGGTCGCCCGGGATGACCCTCAGCGGTAGTTGACGAACTGCAGCGCGACCGGGTACACGTCCGCCTCGGCGTCGGCGCGCAGCCGCACGATCACCTTCTGCAGCTCGTCCTTGCTCTTGCCGCTCACGCGAACCGCGTCACCCTGAACCTGCCCATGGACCTTCGGGTACTCGTCGCGGATGAGCTTCGCGATGCGACGCGCGAGGTCCTCGGACAACCCGCGCCGCAGGCCGATGACCTGACGCACGGTGTTCCCGCCGGCGGGCTCGATCGAGCCCCAGTCGAACACCTTCAGCGAGAGGCCGCGACGCACCGCCTTCGACTCGATCAGGTCCTGCACGGCTTTCGCCCGGAACTCGTCGCTCGTGCGCAGCACGATCTCCGTCTTGCCGAGCTCCAGCTCGACCAGGACGCCCTTGAAGTCGTAGCGGGTGGCCACCTCGCGGCGCACCTGGTCGAGCGCGTTCACCAGCTCCTGGCGATCGAAGTCGCTGACGATATCGAACGAGAACTCACCGGCCATCGGCGATCCCTCCTCGTCTCCTGTCGCGCTGCCCGGCGACCGGAAACCCTGCCGCTGCCGTCACCCGGCCGTCCCCGGTCGTTCCGGCCGGAGCGTCCGGTCGGTGCCCACAGCGCGTGTGTGCGTCCACTCCCGGTGGCGGATCACGCGGCCGTCCGGGCCCACTTCGAGCATGAGGAAGCCGCGGAGGCGCACCCGCGCGGCATCGTCGCGCCGCGTGTAGGCGCCGTGCCAGCTGGCCAGGACGACGTCGCCCGCCACCCAGAACCGCTCGATGTCGAGCTCGACGTTGGCGCGCGCCGCGGCAAGGGTGTTCCAGGTCGCCCGGATGGCCAGGTCGCCCCGCACCGGCTCCTCGAACGGGTCGAGGCGCATCTCGGCCTCCGGAGCGTACAGCTCGAGCATCGCATCCACGTCCCGCCGCTGAAACGCGCGCCGGTACGCCTCCAGGAGCTCGTCACCGCGAGGACGGAGCGACGGGGTCATGCCGCGCCCCGGAGCGCCGCCACCAGCCGATCCGCGATTCGGTAGGAGCGCCCGCCCCCCATCACCAGCACGACGTCGCCCGGCAGGACTCGCGCGGCCAGAAAGTCGGCCGTGGCATCCACGTCTCCCGGCGCGCTGGCCCGCGGGCCGCCGCGCTCGCTCACTGCGGCCGCCAGGTCCCCGGCCGAGACGATGCTGGTGTCGGGGTCCCGCCCGGCCCAGATCGCGGCGATCACCGCCTCGTCGGCGGTGGCCAGCACGTCGGCGAACTGCTCGAGCATCGCCGCCGTGCGGTGGTACGTCAGCGGCTCGTAGACGGCCCAGACGCGCCGCCCGGGGTAGCGCTGCCGCACGGCAGCGAGCGTCGCGGCGATCGCTGTGGGGTGGTGGCCGTAGTCGTCCAGCACCGTCACGCCAGCCACCGCGCCCTTCACCTCCAGCCGCCGCCCCACCCCCTCGAAGCGTCGCAGCCCCTCCACGATGGAATCGCGCGCCACCCCGAGGGCTGCCGCGGCTCCCGCCACCGCCAGCGCGTTCTGCGCGTTGTGCCGTCCCGGCAGCGCGAGTCGCACACGTACGGCGTCCCGCCTGCCCGGGTCGAATCCGGCGGCGCTGCCTGGCTCGAATCCGACAGCGCTGCCCGGGTCGAATCCGGCGGTGCCGCCTGGCTCGAATCCGGCGGCGCTGCCCGGCTCGAGCCCGACGACCTCCAGCACGGTGCCGGATGCGGCCCGGCCGACGACGCGGCCGACGATCACGCGCGCCGGCCCGGCCG
>JBJKRK010000388.1:0-24963 GCA_046704705.1 Candidatus Limnocylindrales bacterium
GCGGGGGCACCCGCCGCGCGCGTCGCCGCCGCGCCACCCTTGTCCAGCCCTGCCCCGCAGGACGGGCACGCCATCCAGCGCGGAAACTCGATCACGCGGCCGCAGGCCGTGCACCCGGCAGGCGCGAAGGGGTCGCTCGCGCCGCAGAACGGGCAGGCCGCCACGTCACGCTGGATGAATGCGCCGCAGTGCGGGCACGGGTGTTTGTAGGCAGGCATCGCGTCTCCCTCCGTTCCCTCCTCAGCCGGCTCCCGCCGCCCGCGTTCCGCCCGGGACTCCGCCCGCCGCGTCGACCAGCGCCTCCTGGCCGGCCCGTCCGGGCCAGGTCGCTCCATCGTCGCGACACGCCGCGTGCCAGCGGATCAGGTCGTCGAGTGCGGCAGACCAGCTCGCCTCATCCCGATGGACCAGCCGCGCGACGAACGCGCCGCGCGCCGCAGCCAGCGACGGCAGAGCCGCCAGGGCGAGCCGGTACCGCGCGTACGCGGGCAGGGCAAGCTGGTCATCCGGCAATCCAATCGGCTCACGCAGGAAGCGGGCGTCGACCAGCGCCCCCGAGATCTGCTGCACCGCGACCTCGAGGTGCGGGCGCATCGACGTGGGCGATTGCCCCGCGCAGGTCGACCTCGGCACGACCCGGAAGCAGTAGGTCGCGTGGGCGCCTTCGGAAACGAGCTCCATCGCCACCAGGTTCCCCGGCAGACCGACGAAGAACCAGGCGCGCAGGGCGTCGCTCCCCGGTGCGTCCGGGGCGAGGGCAAGCCAGCGGAGCGCCGCCGACCCGCCCGCACGGCCGAGGAGCGCCCGATACGAGGCCGCGAAGGCCGGCACGGCCAGGACGGCGGACTCCAGCGGTTGCCAGGCCTCTCCGAGCTCGGCCGGCGCACACGGCCGCCCGTCCACGAGCAGCGCCGCGGCGCGGTCCCGGACGACAAACGGGGCGTCGGGGATCAACCCTGCGACGAGGGCCACCGCATCGGCCGCGGCGCCCTCACGGAGCACCGTCAGGCGGTCTCGCAGCCCGCGGGCACGATCCCCCAGACCGACCAGCTCGAAACCCGCGCCTCCAGCGCCGCCAACCACGCCGAGGGAACCGGTCGATGCGTCGACCTCGACGCGCCCGATGTCCGCCCGGTGGATGGTGATCCATGGCCGACGCTCGTCGAGCGGGGCGAGCACCACGCCTCCGGGGTGCAGCGCGAGCTGACCGACGCCCGCATCGCCAGCAGCGCGGTACTCGACGAGCTCGATCGCCTCGGCCGGCGGGACCTCGACGAACCTGTCCGCCAGCTGCTGTCGCAACCGTCGATCGCGCAGGACCTGCACGAGCGTTCCCAGGTGCTGGCCGAGATGCTCGACGAGCAACCGCACCTCGTTGCCTGGTTCGCCGACGACGAGCAACACCACACCCCGCTGCACGGCGACGAGGGACAGGTCCCGGTAGGCGGCCCGGTGCGCGGGCGCGTCACCGATCGCGAACGTGAAGCCGTCCGCTTCGCAGGCAAGCGCCACCGGCTGAAGGATCATGCCGCCCTCCACCGGTCGCGCCTGGCCCGGACCCAGCAGGCGCGCCTCTCCGGCCACCCGCACCGTGTCGGCCATCCACCCTTCCCTTTGCTGCCGCCGATCGCGCCAGCCAGACCATGGTAGCCACGGGCGGCGGTGCGGCGCACACCGGATGGGACGCACGCAGTCCGGGAGCGCGGCCCCGCCGAGCCGTGGCGGGCACGGCACACGGACCCGGCCGGGGGGAGTCCGACGATCGCACCTCCTGAAGGCAGGGGCGAACCCGTCGACGCGGGCTCGCGCACGCTGCAAACGCGCCCGGAACGCGTCAGCGGCTGCTGGCAACGGTGGGGCACCTCCCGCGCGGGTTGCGCACCAGCGATGCGATGCGCGGGGATCACGTCAGTGGCCCGGCGCATCAACCGATCGGCTGATGCGCATCCCTCGACGACATGGCCGGGTATTGATCGAGCGCACGCTGTGACCTCGAGACCGGGCGATCCACACTCGTGACCGGCGACAGGACCGGGGCGGTCCCGGCAGGTCGCCGGGAAGGATCCAGGAGATGAGCCTGTTCCAGATGCAGCGCCGCATGACCACCGCACCGGCGACGGCGACCGTCTTCGCTCGGGCCGCCGCCGCGCCCGCGGTGGAACTCATCGGGGTCGTGAAGCGCTACGGCGGCGTCGAGGCGCTGCGGGGTGTCGACCTGGTGGTCGAGCGCGGCGAGATCGTCGCGATCCTCGGGCCGAACGGCGCCGGCAAGACCACCGCGATCGCACTGCTGCTCGGCCTGCGGCGGCCTGACGCCGGGTCAGTCCGCGTGTTCGGCAGCGATCCCAACGCACCCGCCACGCGCGCCCGCGTCGGCGCGATGCTCCAGGAGTCGGGTGTGCCCGCGATGCTGACGGTGCGCGAACTCGTCGAGCTGTTCTCCGGGTACTACCCGCATCCCCGCCCGGCCGCGGATGTGCTGGCGGCCGCTGGGATGGGCGATCTCGCCGACCGCCGTGCAGGCGTCCTGTCGGGCGGGGAGCGCCAGCGGCTCCACTTCGCGCTGTCGCTCGTCGGCGACCCGGAGCTGGTGTTCCTGGACGAGCCGACCACCGGCATGGACGTGGAGAGCCGGCGCAGGTTCTGGGACATCGTCCGCGACATCTCCGCCCGCGGGACCACGGTCATCTTCGCCACGCACCTCCTCGAGGAGGCCGACGCGCTGGCGACGCGGATCGTGGTGATCGACCGCGGCCGCGTCGTCCGGTCTGGCACGCCAGCCGAGATCAAGGCGCTCGCGGGCGGGGCGACGATCCGCCTGCGGAGCGATGCCTCCGCGGACGTCGTCGCCACGTGGCCGACGGTTCTCCGAACGCGGCGAGAAGGATCGCGCCTCGAGATCGTCGCGCGTCGACCCGAGCTCGTGCTGCGCGCGCTCTTCAGCGGTCCCTACAGCGTCGAAGAGGTCACCGTGCAGGAGCACGCCCTCGAGACGGCCTTCCTCCAGCTGACGAAGGAGTCGTGAGGTGTCCACCGTACCGTTCGCCATTCCGATCCCGCGCCCCATGTCCGGCCATGCTGGGGTGCTGTTCCGCCAGGTCCGGGCCGAGGTGCGCGGGCACGTCCGGGCGCCCGAGTTCGTCGTCCCCGTGATCGCGCTTCCGATCATCCTGTACCTGATCTTCGGCGGCCCCCGGGCCACCGAGCCGACACCGTACGGCACCCTCGGGACGTACATGATGGTTGGCTTCTCGATCTACGGCGTCCTGAACGCCGTGCTGTTCGGCATCGGCCAGGCCATCGCGGACGAGCGCGGGCGCGGCTTCCTGCGCCTGATGCGGACGACGCCACTGCCGTCGTGGGCCTATCTGGGCGCCAAGCTCGGCCTCGCCGGCGTGCTCGTCGCGCTCATCGTGGGCCTGATCGGGTGCATCGGAGACGTGACCGGCGCAGGTGTCTCGGCCGAGCGCTGGCTCGCGGTCGTGCTGGTGCTCACGCTGGGTGGCCTGGCAATCGCCCCGATCGGCTTTCTCGTGGGCTTCCTCGCGCGGCCGCACGGCGCGGGCGCCCTCGCGCTGCTCCTGCTCTTCCCGCTGTCGCTCGCGTCGGGGGTGTTCATGCCGGTCGACCAGCTGCCGCAGATCGTGCGCGACTTCTCGGTCGTCACCCCGACGTATCACCTGTCGGAGCTGGCGCGGTGGAGCGCCGGGTTCCCGGCCTCGGGCACGGCCGTCGAGCACGTCGCTGTGATCGCAGCCTGGTCCATTGCCGGGATCGCGGCCGTGGCGATCAGCTACCGGCGCATGGTGGGCCAGCAGTTCGCGTGACACGGCGCCTACGATGTCGGCGATGACCAGCGGCGCGGGCGACACGCAGTCGGCCGGTCCCGGGAATCCGGGGCCGGCCGGCGCGTCCGGGGTGGACCCCGTGGCGCCAGCCAACGCGTCCCGCGCGCCCGCCGCGCCTGCCGGGATCGACGTGTGGGAGCGCTGGCTTCCGTTCTGGAACGTGTACGTCGTGCTCGTGCTGGTCGCCTCGACCGCGCTCGCCTTCGCCGGCGGCTCGTTCGGCACGCGCCCGCCCGAAGGGGCCGGGTCGACCGTGGCCGTCGCCCTGGTGGTGCTTCAGGCAGCCGGGTTCTGGTTCGTGTGGATCCGTCGGTCCGTCTGGGATCAGCCGTTCAGGCTCCGGGCAGCCTACGTCGTCTTCCTGCTGGTCTCGTTCGTGATCCTGATCCGTCTAGCGGGCGGCTTCCAGCTCCTGCAGTTTTCGCTGTATCCGCAGGTCTTCTTCGCGATCCCGGGCCCCTGGGCCGTGGCTGCCGCGCTGACGCTCGTGCCGATCCTCGCCGGCGACGCGCTGATCTCGGCGGGCGGGGACGTCGCCACGGCGGCACCCACCATCCTGACCCGCTCCGCGTCCGTCGTCGTGTTCACATTCGTGTCCGCCTGGATCTCGGCGATCATCCGGCAGAGCGACGAGCGCCGCCGGCTCATCCGCGAACTGCGTGAGGCACGCGTCGAGCTGGCGACAGCCGAGCGGCAGGCAGGGGTGCTGGAGGAACGGGCCCGCCTGGCACGCGACATCCATGACACACTCGCGCAGGGGTTCGCCTCGGTGGTGACGCAGCTCGAGGCCGCCGGAGCCGTGCTGGCCGAGGACCCGGCCAGGGCACGGCGCCACATCGACGACGCCGAGACGGTCGCGCGCGCGAGCCTCTCTGAGGCACGGGCCCTTGTCTGGGCGCTGCGACCCGACGCCATCGCCACGGCAGGGCTCGCCGGCGCGATCCGCCGCCTCGCCACCGCCCCCGGCAGCACCGGCGTTCCCTCGGTGGAGGTCGAGATCTCCGGCCCGGCGCGCCCGCTGCACCCGGACGTCGAGGTGACCCTGCTGCGTGCCGCACAGGAGTCGCTCGCCAACGCCCGGCGCCACGCGGCGGCCTCCCATGTCACCGTCACGCTGACGTACTTCGACGACGAGGTGAATCTCGACGTGGTCGACGACGGAGGAGGCTTCGACCCGGCGGCGCCCCGATCGGCCGGTCCTGCGGGCGGGTTCGGGCTGCGCGGCATGCAGGAGCGAACGGAGCGCCTGGGCGGGCGGTTCACCCTCGAGAGCGCGCCGGGCGAAGGGACAGCCGTCACCGTCCAGCTCCCGGCGATCGCGCCGGCCGGATCGCCCGACACGAGCGCCGGCGCGGGGGAACTTCCGCCGGCGCCTGCCGGACGATGGTCCGCCGAGCGGTCGATGGCCGCTGTCGGCGTGGATGGCGAGGGCATGGAGGACCGGCAGTGAATCAGATCGCCGTCCTCATCGTCGACGACCACCCGGTCGTGCGGGCGGGACTGCGGGGCATGTTCGAGTCGGATCCGGGGTTCGTCGTGGTCGGCGAGGCCGCCGACGGTGCTGCCGCTGTGGATGCGGTCGCCGCCACGCGACCCGACATCGTGCTGATGGACCTGCAGATGCCCGGGATGGGCGGAGTCGAGGCCATCCGCCTCATTCGCGACCGAATGGCGCCACCCCCTGTGCTGGTGCTCACCACATACGCCTCGGACGCCCAGATTCTGTCGGCCATCGAGGCCGGCGCGTCCGGCTACCTGCTCAAGGACGCGCCGCGCGAGACCCTCTTCGAGGCGGTGCGCAGCGTCGTGGCGGGTGGCATGCCGCTCGCCCCGGTCGTGGCGGCACGACTCCTGCAGCGGCTTCCCACCGCCGGCGGGCGGCGGAGTACCGAGCCGCTCACCAGCCGGGAGCTGGATGTCGTCCGCCTCGTCGGCAAGGGGGCGTCGAACCGCGAGATCGCGCGCGACCTTCGGATCAGCGAGGCCACCGTGAAGTCGCACCTGCTCCACGTGTTCGAGAAGCTCGGGGTGGCGGACCGGACGTCGGCCGTGACGACGGCGATCGAGCGCGGCCTGATCGACCTGCCGCGCTCATCCTGACCCGGCGCCTCGGCCCGAGATCGGGCGCAGGGCAGCGGTCACGAGGATCCCGCAGGCGACCTCCGGATGGAGGTTGGCCGCCATGCCGCCTCCCGATGCGCATGCTTCACCGCCCTCCGATGCGGCGGTCGTGCGTTCCGCCGCCATCGAGTTTCCAGCACTTGCGTACTTGCGCAAGTAGTGTCAGAATGGGCGGCGATGACGATGACGACTACCGCGCTCGACGAATCTCAGCTGCAGCGGGCCGCCGTTGTGGCCCGGGCGCTGGCCGACCCGAAGCGGCTCTGCGTGCTGCAGACGCTGGGGGACGGCGAGCGCTCCGTGTCGGAACTCGCGAGAGAGGTGGCCTGCCACGTCCCCAACATGAGCCAGCACCTTGCGGTCCTGCGGAGCGCCGGACTCGTCACGGCGCGCCGGCAGGGCAACGTGGTCTACTACCGCCTGTCGGATCCTCGAATCATGGATGCGTTCCGACTCATCGAGGCGGTCGCCCGGTAGCGCGGGAGAAAGGGAACACCAGCTACATGACTTCGCAGCACATCAAGGTCGCAACCGACGCGAACTGGGAGCAGCTCGTCCTGAACAACGACAAGCCGGTCGTGGTCGACTTCTGGGCCGCCTGGTGCGGACCCTGCCGCATGGTCGCGCCCGAGATCGACAAGCTGGCCGACAAGTACGCCGGCGCCGTCGACGTCGTGAAGCTCGACGTCGATGCCAACCCGATGATCTCCCAGACGTACGGGATCATGAGCATCCCGACCGTCGCGTTCTTCCGGCCGGGCGCGTCGCCGATCGGCGTCGTCGGCTTCCGTCCGCTCGACCAGCTCGAGCAAGCCTTCGAGCTGGCGAAATACCAGGCATCCCCGAGTCCCGCGCCGGAGGCCTGATCGAACACTCCCGCGCCTGGAGCACCCCCGGCTCGACGAGCCGGGGGTGTTTCGATTCATGACCGGCCACACCTCGCGTCAGGCCGGGTGGCGCCCCGTCTCATGACGCGCGCCGCCCCCGTCGTGCGCGGTGAAGGCACCCGCTGCAGGGACCGGCGCCCGGGACCTCAGTGCGACGCGCGGAGAGCCCCTCGAGCGCTCCCCGTGCTCGCCCTCCTCAGACCGCGGTGGCGTGCCGCGCCGCGGATTCGAACCAGGCCACCGCGCGATCGAGCGTGAACAGGTCGACCCGCTCCGGCTCCAGCTCGACCCAGCCGGGCCCACGGCCCGAGGCGCGCACACCGGGGGTGCGCAGCGCCGCCTGCGCGATGTCGCCCTTCAGCCGGAAGCTCGCCCGCGGCCCCTCCACGAGGGCGAACGTGACGCCGCCGACCCGATAGCTGACGACATCGGCCTGCGCCAGGCGCTCGATGCCGCCGAGCTCCGCCGCTACCTCGTCGAGGCGTTCGTGCAGGAGCGGCAGCGCATCGCCGCCTGACACCGCGCGCCGCTCCACCTACACGGCCACCGGCTCGCGGTACTCGCCGAACACCGCACGAAAGACACCGCAGATCTCGCCCAACGTGCAGTACGCGGCGGCACATTCGACGAGCGCGGGCATCACGTTCGTCTCCGAGGAGCCCGGGCGCGCGGCCAGATCGCGCAGGCGCTCCAGGGCCGAGGCGACGGCCTGGGGGTCGCGCTCTCGCCGCACGCGCGCGAGCCGCGCCAGCTGGCGCCGCCGGCTCTCCTCGCTGACTTCGAGCAGCGGGATGGCCAGCGCCTCGTCCGGATCCGCGTGCGCGTTCACCCCGATGATGTGCCTGTCACCAGCGTCGAGCTCGCGCTGGTAGCGGTACGCCGCGTCGGCGATCTCGCGCTGTGGGAAGCCCGCCTCGACCGCCGCGACCATGCCGCCCAGCCGGTCGATCTCGTCCAGGTAGCGCCAGACCTGTCGCTCGACTTCGTTGGTGAGCGACTCGACGTACCACGAACCCCCGAGCGGGTCGATCGTGTTCGTCACACCCGTCTCCCCGGCGATGATCTGCTGCTGACGCAGGGCGAGGAGCGCCGCGTCGGCCGAGGGAACCGCCCAGGCCTCGTCGTACGCGTCCGTGTGCAACGACTGCGTCCCGCCCAGCACGGCGGCGAGCGCCTGGATCGCGACGCGCGTCAGGTTGTTCAGGGGCTGCTGCGCGGTGAGGGAGACGCCCGCGGTCTGGGTGTGGAAGCGCATCCAGGTCGAACGCTCGTTCTCGGCACGGTAGCGCTCGCTCATGAGCTTGTACCAGATGCGCCGCGCGGCGCGGTACTTCGCGATCTCCTCGAAGAAGTCGTTGTGCGCGTTGAAGAAGAACGAGAGCCGGGGGGCGAACTCGTCGACGCGCAGCCCGCGACCGAGCGCCTCCTCGACGTACGCCATGCCGTCGGCGATCGTGAAGGCCAGCTCCTGCACCGCGGTGGACCCAGCCTCACGGATGTGGTACCCGCTGATCGAGATCGTGTTCCACTTCGGCAGCTCGCGCGTCCCGAACTCGATCGTGTCGGTGACGAGACGGAGCGATGGGCGGGGCGGGAAGAGGAACTCCTTCTGCGCGATGTACTCCTTCAGGATGTCGTTCTGGATCGTCCCCTCGAGCGCGCGACGCGGCACGCCACGCTTCTCGGCAGCGGCGATGTACATGGCCCAGATGGGCGCGGCCGGCGAGTTGATCGTCATCGACGTGCTGATGCGGTCGAGCGGCAGCCCGTCGAGCAGCACCTCCATGTCCGCCAGCGAGCTCACGGCCACGCCGCACGTGCCGAATTCGCCCGCCGCCTGCGCGTCGTCGGTGTCGTAACCGTACAGCGTGGGCATGTCGTACGCGATCGAGAGCCCCGTCTGGCCCGCAGCCAGCAGCTGCCTGAACCGCGCGTTCGTGTCCTCGGCCGAGCCGAAGCCGGCGAACATGCGCATCGTCCAGAGCCGGCCGCGATAGCCCGTGGGATGCAGCCCGCGGGTGAACGGTGGGCGGCCCGGGAACCCCACGTCGCGCAGCGGGTCGAAGTCGGCCCAGCGGCCTGGGGCCTCGTCCTGGTTCGCGCCGGGCGGCAGCCCGCGCGCGCGGAGCGGCTCGCCCAGGTGGTCGACCGCCGTCGGGCCGCCACCTCCGGCATCCGGCTCGGCCCAGTCCAGCGGCGTGTACAGCCGCGCGATCTCCGTGTCGCTCAGGTTGCGGAAGTGTGTCCGCCGCTCGGGACCGCGCAGGAGCGTCGGATCGAGCGTCTCCCGCTCCCAGCGCTCGTGCGCCTGACGCCAGGGTCCGTGCGTCTCCGCCATCGCCGACCGATGCTAGCACGAGGCCTCGGGCTCGCCCTGCGTGCGGGCAGCGTTATGCTCGGCGCCATGGCATCGAGCGACGTCCCGCGGCAGCGCACGAGCCGCACCCTGTACCGGGAGGCCGCCGTCGCCGACGGGCGCTCCCCGGAGCTTCGCGTCGGCGTGAGCGTCCTCGTGGATGGCGGTCGAATCGCCTGGATCCGGCCGACCGACGCGGAGGAGGACCCCGGACCCCGGGAGGGCCTGGATGTCGTCGACGCGGGCGGGGCGACGATCGTGCCGGGCATGGTCGACGCGCACAGCCACCTCACCATGCAGGGCGGCGCGCACTGGATCGAGCGCGGCCTGGATCCGCCTGGGGTCCTCGTTCGGGTCGCCGAGGCGAACGGGCGCCTCCAGACGAACTCGGGCGTCCGCTGGGCGCGGGACGTGGGGGCGCCACGGGGGGCGGATCCTGTCGACGGCCGGGAGCGCGGGCTGAACCTGGGCGTCCGCGATCGCTGGCGGGGACAGGCCGACCGGCCGTACGTCCGGGCCGCGGGCACCTGGGTCGCCAGACGCGACTACCTCCCTGCGGGCCTGGCGGTGGACGTCGACAGCGCCGATGCCCTGCTCGCCGCCGCCCTCGGCCAGCTGGACGACGGCGCCGACTTCGTCAAGCTGATGCTCGACGGACCGGACCCGGAGACCCCGCCATGGTCGGCCACCGAGCTCCGACGGACGGTCGAGGCGATTCATGCCCAGGGGGCACGGGTCACGGCGCACGCCACGAAGCTCGCCGGGGCACGCGTCTGCGTCGAGGCCGGGGTCGACTCCATCGAGCACGGCTTCGAGCTCGACGAGGCCGTGGCGAGAGAGATGGCGGCTGGCGGCGTGATGCTCGTCGCGACCCTCACCGCGCTCACCGCCCGGCTGACCTTCGCGCGCACGACGTCCCTCCCGCGGTTCGCCTCGCTCAGCGGGCAGTCGCTGATCCTGGACCGCCTGGCGGCGGCCCGCTCGAGCGTCCGGATCGCGCGCGCGGCGGGCGTCGCGATCGCCGCGGGGACCGACTTCGGAGGCGGGTCCGGCCGCGCCAATCAACTCGCCTGGGAAGTCGAGTCGCTCGTCGAGGCCGGGCTGGAGCCCAGGGAAGCGCTCGCGGCGGCCACCTGGCGTGGCGGCGAGCTCCTCGGGGAGCCGGACGCGGGAACACTTCGTGAGGGCGGTCCAGCCGATTTCTTCCTGGTGCACGGTGATCCGCTGTCCGATCCGGCGTCGCTCTGGCGGGTCTGGCGGATCGCCTGGTCCTCCATGGGCTGACCGGAGGCTGACCGGCCGACGCGGGCTGCCCGGCCCCGACGGGCGGCGCGGCGCGCAGGCGCTGGGCGGGGTCGGTTCAGGCGCACGCGTGCCACCCAACCTGGCACAGCCGACCTACATGCTCGCGACGTCGTTCCGCATGGAGGTGACCGCATGCAGCAGTCAGCCACCCGGTGCGCGCCGGGCGCCCCGGATCTCGCCGCGCGGGGCCGCGAGTTCGGGGAGGAAGTGCTCGAGGCGCTGCTCTGGGACGCGGTCGAGGACGAGTTGCGCACGATCGAGCCGGGCGCCGCGACAGCCGACTTCGCCGCGGGGCTCGCGCGCTGGGGCGAGGAGCTGTTCGAGCGCTGGAAACGCGAGGTGGACGGGTTCCTCGAGGCGCTGGCCGAGGACGGAGTCGAGAGCGACGGCCGCGTCCCGTCAGGCAGCGGGGATCAGGCCGGCACGCGCTGGCTCACGGACCCGACGTTCGGCATCGCGGCGCGGGGCCGGCGCACGATGCCGTTGCGATCCATCTCCTCCTGCACCACGCGCGCGCCCACGACCAGCTCCCGATCGCGCGTGATGGTCCGCGCAATCCAGTCGATGTAGGTCGGCTCGAAGGCTTCCACTTCGCCGAGCGTGCGGCCCCTGAACTTGCCGAACGCGAGACGGATGCCGCGCGCCTCGTCCAGGGTCGGGATCCGCAGCCGCCCTCCGTCCTGCCGCCGCAGCACGGGGCCCGCCGTTTCGCTCGCGCGGAGGTCCTGCTTCCACGCACCCCGCTCGCGGGATCCGATCGGGCGCTGCCCGTCGAGCGGCGGGCGGGAGGTCGCCGTTGTCGTCGCGTTGCGGCGGCGAAACAGCGCAGTGGTGTCGATGCGCCCCGTGACGGGACGCGACGGGCGCGGGCGCGGCGGACCCGACCACGCTTCCGCATCGGCGGCCCGGAAGCGGCCCTCCTCGTCCGGGTCGACCGCCAGGCCGCGGCCTGCCCGCGCGTCCAGGAGCGCCCGCTGGCGGGGATCGCGCAGCAGGTCATACGCCGCGTTGATGCGCGCCATCCGCCGCGTGAGGTGCTCGGCGTCGCCGCCGGCACGATCGGGGTGGTGCTCGCGCGCGAGTTCGCGCCAGCGCTTCTTGATCGCGGCAGCCGAGGCGTCGGCGGGAACGCCGAGCACCTTGTAGGGATCGCCGCGGAACGTGGTAGCCATCGACCCTTGAGCCTACCTGAAGCCGTGCCCGGACGCACTAGCCCGGTGAGCGGTCCTTCGTCCCGAGGTGCGTGTCGATCGCGTTCGCCGCCGCCTTCGGCGACGCGCGCAGCACCGCCTCGGCCTCGATCTCGCGCCCGACGCCACCCGCTGGCGCGTGGCTTCGGCCTGGCGCGTGGCTCCAGCCTGGCGCGTCGCTCTCACCCGGCGCGTCACTCCCAGCGGAAGAAGCGGGCCGAGATGGCCAGGCACACGACGAGCCACCCAACGAGCACGGCGAAGTCGAGCCCCAGGGGCGCGAACGGCGTGCCGCCCACCATGACCTGCCGGAGCGCATCGCCCAGGTACGTGAGCGGCAGGATCGTCGCGACCGGGCGCAGAACGTTGGGCATGATCTCGAGCGGGAAGAAGACGCCCGACAGGAACATCATGGGGAACTGGATCGCCTGGACGATCCCGCTCGCGGCGTCCTCGGTGCGCGCGAACGAGGCGATGACGTAGCCGATCGCGATGAACGTGGCCGCACCGAGCAGCACGAGCGAGACCATCAGGGCGAAGTCGCCCAGGATCCGCACGCCGAACACCGACATGCCGATCCCCAGGATCAACACCGTCTGCACGATCGCGATGAGGAGGCGCAGCAGCACCTGACTCCCCACGAACGTGCCGCGGTTCAGCGGCGTGGCGCCCAGCCGTTTCAGGATGAGCTTCTCCCGCTGGGAGACGAGCGGAACGGCGGCGAACAGGCCGAGCTGCATCAGGGCCATGCCGAGGATGCCCGGCACGAGGAACGCGGCGTTCGTCAGCTGCTGCGTCTGCAGCGTCCGCTCGTCGACGGACAGCAGGGGCAAACGGCCGGTCAGCGCGAGGTTCGTGCTTTCCACGACCTGCACCACGATCTGTCGGATGGTCTGACTGGTGGTCTGCTGGCTCGGGTCCGTGTACACCTGCAGCTGGATGGCCGGTGCGGCCGACTGGCTGGACGCGGCGCCATAGGACGCCATTGCCCTGCTCAGCCCTGGAGGGACGACGACGACGGCGCTCAGATCGCCCTTCCGCATGTCGGCAAGCGCGGCCGACTGTGTCTCGTCCCGGAGCGAGAGGAGGGGCACGCTGGCGAACGCGGCGCGCAGCCGGGCCGCCGCGGCGCCCGTATCGCCGTCGACCCAACCGACCTTGTAGGTCGCGGTCCCGCCCCCCGAGAAGATCGCCCCGAACAGCACGATGAAGAGCACGGGAAAGGCGAGCGTCCAGAAGACCGAGTTGCGGTCACGGACGAAGCTCTGGATGTTCGCCTTCGTGAGCGACAGCAGGGCGCGCATCGGTGACCTCCTACTCGCGCAGCGCGTGGCCGGTCAGGCCGAGGAAGACGTCCTCGAGCGTCGCCCGCCGGATGCCCAGGTTTCGCGGCTCCAGCCCGAGCTCGTCGGCACGGGCGAGCAGAGCCGCGATGGTGGAGGCGACGTCGGCCGTGTACAGCAGCGTCTCGCCATCCTCGGCGACCGCCCGCCTGACGCTCGGGAGGGCTCCCAGCTCCGCGAGCTCGAGCCCGGGCAGGGTATCGAACTTCACGGCACGCTCGTGGAAACGACGGGCGACCAGCTCGTCGACGCTCCCCATGTCGAGCAGATGCCCGTGGTCCATGATCGCGACCCGGTCACAGAGCTGCTCCGCCTCCTCCATGTAGTGCGTGGTCAGGAGGACCGAGCGACCCTGTTCGCGCATCCTGGCCACCAGGTCCCAGAGCAGCCGGCGCGCCTGTGGGTCCAGGCCGGTCGTCGGCTCGTCCAGGAAGATCAGCTCCGGATCGTTGACCAGTGCCAGGGCGACCGACAGTCGCTGGCGCTGCCCGCCCGAGAGGTGGCGCGTCTGTGTGTGCAGGCGCTCGCCCAGGTCGACCGCCTCGACCAGCTGCGCCCGCGGCGCGCTGTGGTGGTAGAAGCTCCGGAACAGATCGAGGAGCTCCGCGACGGTCAGGAACGGATAGAGCGACGGCGTCTGCAGCTGGACGCCGATACGCTCCTTCACGCCGGCTGGCTCGTGCCGCACGTCGAAGCCCAGCACGCGAACCGAGCCATCGTCGAAAACGCGCAGTCCCTCCAGGATCTCGACGGTGGTGGTCTTTCCGGCGCCGTTCGGGCCGAGCAGGCCGAAGATCTGACCGCGTTCGACCGTGAAGCTGATCCCGTCGACGGCGACGAGCGGCCCGTAGCGCTTGCGCAGGCCGGACACCTCGATGACGGGCCCCTCTGTTGCACGGCGACCGCTGGTCATGGCTCCCCTGCGGCGTTCCCTGGCGAGGCGCCGGGGCCTCGGGCCCCGCGATGCTGACAGCGTCCGGGCAGCATCGTCAACCCGCCTCTTCGGGCAGCCAGTCGCGCACGTCGAACGACTGCGTTGGGCTCTCTGCGAGCGCCATGCCGGCCGCCGAATCCGGGGGAGCGGCCCGTGTGGCCAACGCATCCAGCGCGACATCGTCGCCCACGTCGTGGCCGGCACGTTCGGACAGCAGCCAGCGCACCTCCAGCAGGTCGCAGTAGGCCTGGACGAGGTCCGACGATGCCTCCGGCAGCGCGGCGAGACGTGCCATCGCCGGGCGCGCGACCTCCCGCACCCAGCGCTCGGCGGCTTCCTCTTCCGCGATGGGATGATCCGACTGCGCCTGGAGACGTCCCTGGTATGCCCGCAGGTCGTTCAGCAGGATGGTCGCCTGCCCCTCCCCCACGTCGAGGGAGGTCAGGCGCCGCAACGCCTGGGCGTGGAAGTGGCGGCTGGTCACCGCCACCTGGAGCTGCAGGCGCAACCGATCGCCAGCCGGCTCGAGGACCAGCTCGTCCACCGCGAAGCCCAGCTCGTTGAGCCGGCGAATCCGGGCCTCCACCAGGTAGCGCTCGTCGCGCCCGATGAGCAGGTCGTCGTGCAGCTCGCCCCACAGCTGGTGGTAGCGGTCGGCAAGGCTCCGGGCGGCCTCGATCTCCTCGTCGACGAGCTCCTGCGCGAGCCCGAGCGACGTGCCGAGGTCGATCAGGTCGCCCGCGACGTTCTCGACCAGGATCTCGACGTCGAACGCCCGCTGGCCGTCGGTCAGACCCGGATGTGCCTCACTCGTCTCCGCGTCGACCAGGAGCGCCTGCAGCAGCTGACCATCGCGACGGAACAGTGCGTTCGCCAGGGACGCATCGCCCCAGAAGACGCCCGCCCGGTGCAGGTCCACGAGCAGCCCGGCGAGCGCATCCAGCAGTCGCTCGCGGTGCGCGCGGGCACTCGAGGGCAGGCGTTCGAACAGGCGACGGAACTGGAACGAGCGCTCGATGTACTCCGTCACGAGGATCGCCTCGTCCCGTTCCTCGCGCTCCACGAGCCCGAACGGACGTGCAGACGGGAACGCCCGGGCCTCGAGCTCCCGCAGGATGCGGTACTCCCTGCGCGCCGGCTCGAGCGGCAGTTCCTTCAGCGCGTACGTCTGCCCCCCACACTCGACGAACCGCACCACGTGGCGGCTGACCCCGACGGCGAGCTCGCGAAACCGCGCGGCATCCGCCGGCCATGCAGCCAGCGGGCGATCCCAGGGAAGCGCCAGCAGATCGATCGAGGCGGCGCGAAGGCGGATGTTCGGCGCGGGCACGGCGGCCATTATCGCGTCGCGGGCCGCGAAAGCCCTCAAGCCCCGGCGACCCGCGGCGACCAGGCCCCGGCGACCCGCGGCGACCGCGAGGTCAGAGCTTCTTGCGCAGGTACGTCGTCACCCCGCTCTCGTACCCGACGGCCTCGTACAGCTGCCGCGCGTCCGGACGATGGTGGCCGGCCGTCACCTCGATGAACCCGCAGCCGGCGCGACGGGCGAGCGCTTCCGCGTCGGCCATCAGGAAGTGGCCGACGCCGCGCTCACGGACCCCTTCATCGACCACCAGCGCCAGCACGCGCGCGATCCGGTCGCTGTGCTCGAAGCGGGGCATCACGTGCACAGCGGCAAACCCGACGACTTCTCCGGCGGCGATCGCGACGCGCACGACCGACGCGCCGGATTGGAACCGCTCGAGCCGCTCGACGATGTCCGAAGGACCGGCGGGGTACCCCTCGTCCGTGAGCAGCGCCGCGATCCGTTCGGCATCGTCCGGTGTGGCGGCGCGGAGCTCGAATGCGGCGTCGGTCATCCGCGTCATGGTAGCGGCCTGCTCAAGCCCGCGGGCCCCTCGCGCGCCGGGCGAGACGCGGCCGGGGTGCGGCACGAACGTAGCCGGAACGGAGCTGATAGAGCGTGACGAGGACGGCCGCGGGCACGACCAGATCGGCAAAGAAAACGAGCCAGAACCCCGGGTCGCCGACACTCGCCGACGTATCCAGGAGGCCGAGGTCACCGATGCCCGCAGCCAGATATCCGAGGCACGCGGCGCCGGCAACCACCCAGCCCGCGGTCGAGCGGTACGCGAGACCGACACCGCCCGCCAGTGAGAGCGCGGCCCACAGGAGCGGCCAGAAGGGAGACGACGCGCTGACCGCCACCGCCGAGCCGAGCGGCAGCGGCTGCACGCCGCCACCCGCGATGCCCGCGGCGTCGGCAATGCTCAGTGCGGCGCGCACGAGGAGGGCGGCCACGATCAACCAGCGCAGGGTGTCGGAGCGCAGGCCCCCAGCCTGTCCCGCGTCCCCGGCTTTCGGGCGCGGTACATTCCCGGATCCCAAGCCCGGCGCATCGACTGCGCCCGCCTCCCCCGTCGCACGGTCAGCGGCGCGGTTCACGTGGCGCACCCTACCACCGTCGGTCAAGCGCGCGTGTGACGGCCGTTGGTCCGGCGCGCGCGGTGGCCGTTGGTCGCCCGGCGCGCCCCGGACGGCGCGCCGACCCGGTCAGCTGGCACTCTCGACGCTGTCCCGCTACCCTTCACGCATATGGCACACCTCGCCCGCCGGATCGGGCTGGGTCTCGCCGCCAGGGGCGACGTCGGGGACACGATCGCCTGGGCCGCTGAGGCACGCCGCGCCGGCCTCGATTCCATCTGGATCCACGACAGCTACTTCGAGCGCGACGCCGTCACGTACGTGAGCGCGATCGCCGCCCATATCGGAGCGGAGCCGCACCAGGACGACTTTCGTGTCGCGCTGGGCGCGGTGAATCCCTACACCCGTCATCCGGTCGTCCTCGCGATGACCGGCTCCGCGCTCGATGAGATGGCGCCGGGCCGCATCGTGATGAGCCTGGGCACGGGCCTGCCGCTGCGCCTCCGGCAGATGGGCGTCCCGTACTCCCAGGAGGAGGCCGTCGACCGCGTCAGCCGTGCGATCGACGACCTGCGCACGCTGTGGGCGGGAGAGCGCCTGCCCTCGGGCACCCCCGGATTGCCGCCGGTCCAGCCGATGTTCGCGCCGCCGCATCGGATCCCGATCCACATCGCCGCGTACCGCAAGGAGTTCGTCGCGCTGGCCGGGAGGAAGGCCGACGGCTACCTGGCCCGGCCGGCCGAATCGGTCCCCTCGCTGCGCGGCATCCTGGGTCGGCTGCGCGAGGCCGCCCAGGCCGCGGGGCGCGATCCCGAGGCGGTGGAAAGCGCGGGGTATCTGCTCTCGCTGGTCGACGAGACGCGTCGCGAGGCGCTCAACCGGGCCAAGCGCGAGCCCTTCGTCATCTACATGATGTCGGTGTTGAGCGACATCTCACTCGCGCGCGCCGGCTTCGAGCGCGATCTGCGCGACCGGATCGCCGCGGCCTGGAGGGCCGAGGACTACCACAGCGCGGGCAAGCTCATCCCGGACGACCTGCTCGACGCGTTCATGCTGTGCGGCACGCGCGAGGACGTCGCGGCCCGCGCGCTCGCGTTCCATCGCGAAGCGGGGTTGCAGCTGCCGTTGCTGCAGCCGATCCTGCAGGAGGACGCACAGGTTCGCGAGCTGCTGGGCGCTGCAGCCCTGTACGCCGCGCTCCCGGAGCCCGAGTCGAACGCAGCCCGTCAGCCGCGGGTGCCGGAGCCCGCCATTCCCGCCGGGCGGGTCGACCCGCACGCGTCGAGGCCCGAGGCGCCGCTGCCGCTGGCCGCGCCGACGACGGTCGCCGCGGCGGCGGTCGCTGCGGATCATGTCGCGGTCGCCCCGGAGCCCCCGACCGAAACCACCGCACTGTCGGGCAGCGGCGCCGGCGGTTCCCGCGGGGAGACACGGCACACCCTGGAGGACGACCGATCGCTCGGCCTCTTCTCGCGTCTTCGCCGACGCGCCGGGGCGGTCCGGGAGGTCGTCCGGCCGTTCGCCTACACCGCGTCGGTGATCCCGGTGGCCGCGGGCGGGGCCGCCGCGTGGGCGGCCGGCCACTTCGACGCGGGGCTCTTCCTGCTGGCGCTCCTCGGCGGCGTGTTCCTTCATTCGGGCACGAACATCGTCAACGAGATCTACGACGTGCGGCAGGGGATCGACACGATCACCTCGCCACGCGCCAGCCATGCCATCCTGAAGGGGCGCATCAGCGAGCGGGGAGCGTACGCCCTCGCGCTCGCGTTCTTCGGGCTGGCGACCCTCGTGGGCCTGGCGCTCATCGTGGTCCGCGGCCTGCCGATCGTGGCCCTCGGCCTGCTGGGGCTGGCGAGCGGCTACTTCTACACGGCTCCCCCGTTCCAGTACAAGTACCGCGCGCTCGGCGTGCCGCTGGTCTTCGTGTTGATGGGCCCGGTGATGACCCTCGGCACGTACTATGCGGTGGCCGGCAGCTGGTCGCCGGTGGCGCTCGTCCTGTCGATCCCGGTCGGGCTGCTCGTGGCGGCCATCCTGCACGGCAACGAGTGGCGGGACATCAGCGAGGACACGCGGGCCGGCATCGTCACGCTCTCGTCGAGGATCGGCAAGGAGGTCGCCCACTACGCGTATCTGGGCCTGATCCTCGGCGCGTACATGTCCCTCGGACTCGCCGTGGCTTTCGGACTGCTGCCCGCCGCCACGCTCCTGGCCATCCTCTCGCTGCCGCTGCTGGCGCAAGTGCTCCGTTCCGCCGAGCTCGGCGCGAGCGGCCAGGCCAGAGCGATCGCGATGATCGACCTGCAGACGGCCCGCCTGCACATGACCTTCGGCGCCCTCCTCGTGCTGGGCGTCCTCGCCAGCGCCTACCTGCACTGACGTGCGCGGCATCCTCGGCACCGGCCAGTCGTCAGGCGCCTTCCTCGGGCGCCCGCCTTCCACGGTTCACCTTCGCCGTCGACCCCACGAACGGGCCTGGCCCCGGCGCGACGCACCGTCCGGGCTGCGCACCGCGCAGGCGGCAACGGCTGCCGGCCGGGCCGCCGTGGTTCGTCTCGTCGATTCGGCTCGGGGATCGGTGCCCGATCGGCTGGAAGCGTCGAGGAACGCCGCGGGGCGCGCCGCGGAGACAGCTCTGGCCGCCATCCCGCCCCGCGTGGGGACCGCGAGGGACATCGTGCGCGAGCGATCGAGCATGGTCCGTGACGCAGCGGGCAGGGCCAGTTGGCCGAGGATGGCCCGTGACGCAGCGGGCAGGGCCGGTTGGCCGGGGATGGCCCGTGAGGCAATGGGCAGGGCCGGCGAGTTGCGCAGGGTCCGTGCTGCCGTCCGTCGGATGGGCTCGACGGGCACCTCCGCGCAGGTCGCCGCGGGTGCGATCGTCGCCGGAACGGCCGGCGAGAGTCGCACGGCCCCAGAGGTGCCCACGGATGCGACGGACACGGCCCCGGAAGCCACGCGCACAGACGTCGCAGGCGTCGCCACCGGCGCACCTGCCCCGAACGGCCGCGCGAAGCTGCTCTCGGCTGGATCCGGCGCGAGCGACCAGGACCCGCGGTTGGTGTCCGCCCCCGGGCCGATCCGGCTGCGGCTCGGACTGGCGGCCGCGCAGGCCGCCTTCGCGGCCACATTCCGGGGACCGCGGGCGAGCTTCTGGCAGCGCATGACGATGACCGGGCTGACCCTGGGTGGATACGCGCTGATCTCCAGCCCGGCTGCACGGCGGACGCGCGTCCGGCGACGGGACGTCGCGATCGGGCTCGGCTCCGCGGCGGTGCTGTACGCCACGTTCCGGGCAGGCGACCGATTCGCCCGCCGGGTGGTTCCCACGGGCGCACGCGACATCGCCGAGATCTACTCCCTGCGGGAGCTGCGCCCGGCCCCCGAGATCGCGCTCCGCCTGGCCACCGTGATCGGCCCTGCGGAGGAACTCTTCTGGCGTGGTCTCGTCCAGGAGTCCCTCATGGCACGCCACGGACGCTGGCGCGGCGCCGCCCTGGCGGCCCTCGCCTACGCCGGCGTCCACCTGGTGACCGGGAACGTCACGCTCGTCGGCGCCGCCGGGGTGGCCGGCGCGCACTGGTGCGCCCTGTACGCGGCCGGCGTCCCCATCGGCGCGCTCGTGGTGAGCCACGTCACCTGGGACGTCTGGATCTTCCTGCTTCAGCCGACGACCTGACCCGTCGCCGCCGCCGCGCCCTGGCCCGGTTCAGCGCGCCTGCTGCACTACGGGGAGCCGCATAGGAGCGCCCGCGAGCGCGCCTGCAGGCCGCGCTCCGCTCGGAGAGAGTTCCCCGGCCAGCCTCCGGAATCGCTCGACGGCCTCCGGCCGGAGCGAGTACCAGATCCACGTCCCCTGACGCGTCGCGGTGACCCACCCGGCTTCCCGCAGCACCTTGAGGTGGTGGGACACCGTGGGCTGCGCAACGTCGCAGCAGGCCGTGAAGTCGCACGCGCAGACGGTCGCCTCGTCGCTCAACTGGCGCAAGATCGACAGCCGGGTGGGGTCGGCCGCCGCTTGGAGGAGCCGCACATCGGGGTCACTCGGACGCTTCACATGCGCAGCATATCGACGCATTTCTGTATTGACAAGTATCAATGTATGGCCTAGCATCCCACCAGAAGGAAGGTACAGCGATGCTCAACCTCATTTCGTTCGAAATGCTCCGGCTGCTCCGCTCTGAGCGAGAGCGGGAGTTCGAGCAGGACCGGTTGGCCGCGCTCATCCGCGCCGACCGGGCGCGCTGCCGGCGCCCGGGGGGTCTCGGGGCGCGTCTGGCGCGAACGCGGCGACCGCGCACGGCACCATGCGCCTGTTGAGCGACCACACGGCGATGGGCAGCGACATCCACGAGACTGTCAGAACCCACTATGCGCGCGAGGCGATCCGCGTACTGAAGGGCGGATGCTGCGGAGATGCACCCGCATCGGCGGCGGCGTACACGCCGATCGAACAGGGAGATCTCCCCGCCGGGGCCGTGCTCGCCGCGCTGGGATGCGGCAATCCGGCCGCCCTCGTCGACCTGCAGCCCGGCGAGCGCGTGCTCGACCTGGGCTCGGGCGGCGGCATCGACGTTCTCCTCTCGGCCAGGAGAGTCGGCCCGCAGGGACGGGCGTTTGGACTGGACATGACCGACGAGATGCTCGCGCTCGCGCGACGCAATGCCGAGGCCGCCGGGGCGTCGAACGTCGAGTGGCTGAAGGGCCACATCGAAGCGATCCCGTTGCCCGCGGCGTCCGTCGATGTCGTGATCAGCAACTGTGTGGTCAACCTGGCGGCCGACAAGGCGGCGGTCTTCCGGGAGATCGCCCGCGTGCTCCGGCCGGGCGGTCGGGTTGGGATTGCGGACATCGTGGCCGACGACGACCTCGGACCCGCCGAACGCGAGGCGCGTGGCTCGTACGCCGGCTGCGTCGCGGGCGCGCTCTCCTTCAGCGAGTACGAGGAGGGACTGCAGGCGGCCGGCCTCAGCGGGATCTCGATCGAATCGACGGGTGACGCGGTCCCGGGGATGCACAACGCGATCATCAGGGCCCGTCGGCCCGTCAACGGCCGTCAGTGATCTGTCGGGGTTCCCCTGCCGCCGGACGCGTCGTCGGCGACGCGACCTCCGCGGTCGTCGGCGACCCGTCGCGGAGCCGGATGTTGGCCGCTATCGATCGTCGAGCACAGCCCGCGTGACGCGACGCGCGAGAACCATCGCGGTGACCATCGGGTTCACAGCACTGCTGCCCGGGAACAGCGACGTGTCCGCAACGTACAGACCCTGGACCGGTGCCCCGCGCCGGGTGGCCCGCACGCGACCCCAGGGATCACACGCGTAGCGGCGAGGGTCGCTTCCGGCACGAGCCGTCCCCATCTGGTGCGCGGAGAAGAGCAGCCCCCGGTTGGGAGCGAAATCGAAGGCCGCGAGGCGCGAGAGGAACGCCCTCCATTCGGTCTCGCCATCCGCGGGATTCGAGCCAGACCCGGCACCGCCATACGACGCGCCGGGTGTGCCGGCGGCGATCATCTCGACGGCCCCACCCGCCCGGGCGAGCCTGGCCAGTTCCACCAGTGCTCGCCGCGCGGTCTGCGCTTCCTCACGCCCCATGCGGTACTCGATGCGCGCCCGCCCGGCGCGGGTCGTGCGCACACGGCCGCTGCCGCGGTCGGCCACGATCCCGATCAGCGGGGCGAGGTAGCGGGACTGCTCCATCAGCGAGCGGTGCGCCAGGGCGCCGTTCCACGGCAAGCCGAGCGCCGCGAGGCCAGGGTGGGCCGGGGCCGCCTCCATGAGGAAGGGCCCGTGGGCAGGGCCGACGCCGTCCGCCCCGGGGAGGCCGGGTCGGATGAACTCCATCACGTGCGCCCCCTGCAACGTTCCCCGCCAGGCCTCGACGGGGACCGGCATGCGGGCGACCAGCACCACGGTCGGGTGGAGCCGCAGCCCTGCGCCGATCGCGGGGTGATCCAGGCCGCTGCGGGTCAGCACGACCGGCGTCCGGAGCGCCCCCGCGGCGACGACGACCTGTCGCGCCCGCACGACCACGGGTACCGCCCGCCCGTCATCGCGTCGCGCGCTCGCCCTGACCCCGACCGCACGACCATCCTCGACGAGCACGCGTTCGACCGGCGCGCTGGCGACGATCCGTGCGCCGGAGCGGGTGGCGGCGGCCAGGTGCATGCGAGGGCCCGCGCGTTTGGCCCCACGCCGGCAGCCGAACGTGCAGGCGCCGCAGTCTCCACATCCGTCGGCGTTGCGGCGCATCGGCGCCGCCTGCCAGCCGAGCGCGGCCGCGCCATCCAGGAGGACCCGATCCTTCGGCGGGATGGACGGCGGAAGCGAGAAACCAAGTTCCTGCTCGAGTACCGCCACGTCTTCGACGGTCGCGGGGCCATCGAAGCCCTCGAGACCATGGTCCCGTGCCCACGCGGCCCGTAGCCACTCGGGCGGCGCGAAACAGCTGGTCCAGTTGACGGTGGTCCCGCCGCCGAGCGACCCGCCGGCGAGGATGGCAACCCCCAGGTCGGTGGTGGACGTCATGCCGCGATCCAGAAAGAGGCTCGAGAAGCCGTCGAACTCCCGCGGCGACATCTCGCGCTCGGGGATGTACGGCCCGGCCTCGATCACGACGACGTCGCGGCCGGCTGCCGCCAGCCCGGCCGCCACGACCCCGCCGCCAGCGCCGCTGCCCACCACCGCCACGTCCGTTTCGAGCACCCAGGTTCCGTCGACCGGGGGCGGAGCCAGGGGCGCCACGACGGGCGGCTGGTCGGTGATCGGCTCCTCGACCGGGCGGTAGCCGATCCGCGTCCAGAGCGGGTTCGTTCCCTCCGGCCCCGGGTCGGCGTACGCGAGGAACCCGGCGAGGCGTTTGAGGGTCTGGAACGCGGTCCGCCGTTGGGGCACCCGGCTCAGCCCCCAACCCAGCAACAGCCGCTCGCGGCGCTCGGGGGAGAGGTCGCGAAACCGCGTTGCGCCGC
The DNA here is from genome assembly GCA_046704705.1 of Candidatus Limnocylindrales bacterium. Classification (GTDB taxonomy): domain Bacteria; phylum Chloroflexota; class Limnocylindria; order Limnocylindrales; family CSP1-4; genus JBJKRK01. The sequence goes on from JBJKRK010000388.1 coordinate 23,376, forward strand.
CGCCCAGGGCCAGGTTGGCCGGGCGAGATTCGAGGAGCCGCAGGACGAGCCGGAGCAGCCGAAGGTCGCCGGGATCGGCGATCTCGGCCAGCAGGTCGGCCGCCAGCCCTGCGCGCCGGATCGCCCCGCCGGCCACGAACGTCTCGAACACCGCGGCGAGCGTGGCGAGCTCGGCGGAGGTCCAGTCACCCGCGCGGGATCCGACCGCGAGGTGAGCGCCCGAGTGGAGCGCAGCGGGAGCATGGTCGGCCACCGCTTCCCCGTGCTGCTCCTGCTGGCCAGGCGCGACTGCGTCCCCTCGGTCGGGCGGCAGGGCCCGGCCGCCGGTTCCGGTCATTCCCGCTCGAAGCCCTGTGCCGGCAGCGGCGGGCAGCGGAGGGGCCGGTCCTCACGGTAGCCCAGGAGGTAGTCGGCCTGGATGAGCGTGTGGAGCTGGCTCGTCCCCTCGTAGATCACGGCCGCCTTCGAGTTGCGCAGGTAGCGCTCGACGGGGTACTCGCTCGAGTAGCCGTACGCGCCGTGGACCTGGATCGCATCGAGCGCCGACCGCACCGCGTGCTCGGTGCAGTACCACTTCGCCAGGCTCGTCTCGCGGGTGCTGCGCCGCCCGTGGTTCTTCGCGTCGGCGGCCCGATAGCAGAGGAGGCGCCCCGCCTCGATCCCCGACGACATCGTCGCCAGCAGCTGCTTCACGAGCTGGTGGCGCCCGATCTCCTGCCCGAACGTCTCGCGCTGGTGGGCGTACGCGAGCGACGCATCGAGACAGGCCTCGGCCAGGCCGACCGCCCCGGAGGCGACCGTGTATCTGCCCTGGTCGATCGCGCTCATGGCGATCGTGAAGCCCTCCCCTTCCTCGCCCACCCGGTTCGCCGCCGGCACCCGCACCTCATCGAAGAAGAGCGTGCCCGTGTCGCCGGCGTGGATGCCCATCTTGCCGTGGATCGGCGCGCTCGAGACGCCCGGCATCCCGCGCTCCACGACGAAGGCGGTGATCCCCCGGTGGCCCGCGCTCCGGTCGAGCGTGGCGAAGACGAGGAAGTTGTCGGCGACGTCGGCCAGGCTGATCCAGGTCTTCGAACCGGAGAGGACATAGCTCTCGCCGTCGCGGCGCGCGGTCGTGGCGAGGTTCGCCGCATCGGTGCCGACCCCCGGCTCGGTCAGGGCGAAGCCGGCGAGCTTCTCGCCCTTCGCCTGCGGGACGAGGAAGCGCCGCTTCTGGTCGTCGGTGCCCCACTGGAGGAGCGTGAGCGAGTTCAGCGCCACGTGCACGCTCATCACCACGCGGAAGGCGGTGTCAGCGCGCTCGAGCTCCTCGCAGAGGATCCCGAAGCTCACGTAGTCCATGCCGGCGCCGCCGTAGCGCTCGGGGATCGGCGCCCCCAGGTAGCCCAGCTCGCCCATCCGCGAGAACACCTCGGGGTGCACCTCACCGGCGGCGTCCCAGGCGCCGATGTGGGGCAGGATCTCGGCCGCGGTGAACTCGCGCACGCTGCGCTGGAGGAGCCGGTTCTCCTCGCTCAGGCTGAGGTCGATCACGGGCGATCCTTTCCCTGGCTGGCTGCTCGCGCGCGGCGGCCGCTGACGCGGC
>JBJKRK010000389.1:0-2957 GCA_046704705.1 Candidatus Limnocylindrales bacterium
GTATGCGGCGGCGCGCGGCGCGGCTGATGCGGGCACCTGAACCCCCCTCAGGCTCGATCTGGCACTCCCCGGAGAGATCCGGATCGACGCGCTGACACACCCACTGGCCGCCAGCGAGACGAGCGGCAGCGTGAGACCGACGCTTGTGGGGATGGGTTCCTCGCTCTGCTCGAGGATGTCGCTGGGTCACGTTGGCAGTCAGGCCACACGACGCCGGCGACCGGGTACCACGTGGACATTCGCTCCCGATTGCCCCGGTCCCGTATCGTTGCGCCATGCCCGCCAGACCGCTCCTGCTCGAGGCGGCCGGGCGCACGGTCGCCGTGAGCAATCCCGACAAGGTCTTCTTCCCCGGTACGGGGCACACGAAAGCGGACCTCGTGCGCTACTACCTGGCCGTGGCCGACGGCGCCCTGCGCGGGGTCGCCGGCCGACCCATGGCGCTGAAGCGGTACGTGAACGGGGCGGAAGGCGAGTTCTTCTTCCAGAAGCGCGCGCCGTCGAGCCGTCCGAACTGGGTCGAGACAGTCGAGCTGCGCTTCCCCTCCGGGCGCGCCGCAGAGGAGATCGTGGTGCGGGACGCGGCACAGCTCGCCTGGGTCGTCAACCTGGGTTGCATCGACCTGAACCCGCATCCGGTGCGCGCGGACGACCTGGAGCACCCCGACGAGCTGCGGGTCGACCTCGATCCCGTCCCGGGGGTCGGCTGGGAGCAGATCCGACAGGTCGCGCTGCTCACGCGCGAAGTGCTCGCCGAGCACGGTCTGACCGGTTGGCCGAAGACGTCGGGCTCACGTGGTATCCACGTCAATGTGCGCATCGAGCGGCGCTGGACGTTCCCCGAGGTACGGCGGGCCGCGCTTGCGCTCGCGCGCGCGGTCGAGGACCGGGCGCCTGATCTCGCCACGAGCAAGTGGTGGAAGGAAGAACGCCACGGCGTCTTCATCGACTACAACCAGAACGCGAAGGATCGCACGGTCGCCTCGGCCTACTCCGTGCGCCCCACGCTCGACGCGCGCGTGTCGGCGCCGCTGACCTGGGAAGAGGTGGCGACCGCCGATCCTGCCGACTTCACGCTCGCCACGGTCCCGGCACGCTTCGCTCGGCTGGGCGATCCGGGGGCGGGCATCGACGACGCGCCCGGCGCGCTCGACTCGCTCCTCGATCTCTCCGCACGTCACGATGCCGAGGGGCGCGGTGAGGCGCCCTGGCCGCCGCACTACGCCAAGACGCTCGACGAGCCGCCCCGGGTGATGCCGTCGCGCCGGCGCATGAGCATGCCGCTGGTGGAGATCGGGCGGGCTGCCGCGAAGGAGGACGCGCTGAGCGGCCTGGAGCGATGGAGGGAGCGGCACCCCGACGCCTGGCGTCACCTGGCGCCGGAGGATGTGCTGGTCGACGCGATGCGCGGGCGCTACACGACGTGGACGCGGATCCGGGTGAACCTGAAGAACGTGCCGCCCGAGTTGCGGCCGGCGCAGGAGCCGCTCGACCCCGACTACGACCCCTGGGCGGGCTACGAGTGGGCGGAAGCTCCGCGTCGGGCGGACCGCGGATCGCGGAGCCACCCCACGGACTGACAGTCGGAGCGCGGGCATGGCTGCTCGCCTGCGGCCGCGCCTGCGTGCGCGACGAAGCCGGGGGCCATGGCCGCGGCGCCCGAGTGAGCGGCGCGACGGCAGGTCAGCCTGCCCTGAATCAGCCTGCCCCGAAGATCCCGGCCAGCTCGTACGGAGGCGTCGCCTCGAGCTGATCGTAGCGACAGTCCGCCGGCGACCGATCGGGTCGCCAGCGGCGGAAGGTGGTGGCGTGGCGGAACCGGTCGCCCTGAAGGTGATCGTAGGCGACCTCGCAGACACGCTCCGGTCGCAGCGCCTCCCAGGAGAGATTCCGTCCCTGACTCCAGCGGCTCTGCACGCCCGGGACGCGCTGCCCGCGAGCCGCCGCCTCGGCCTCCCACTCGACCCACTTGGACCAGGGGTGCCCCTCCAGCGCATGCTCCCGCAGCGGCGCGAGCTCGCTCACCAGCCGGCGGCGCTCCTCTCGCGTGAAGCTCGCCGTCACGCCGACGTGGTGCAGCGTGCCCGCCTCGTCGAAGAGTCCGAGGAGCAGCGAGCCCACGAGCGTGCCCGGCCCCTCCTTGTGCCAGCGGAAGCCGGCGACGACGCAGTCCGCGGTGCGAACGTGCTTGATCTTCACCATCGCGCGCTTGCCCGCGAGATATCGCCCGTCGAGCCGCTTCGCGACGACGCCGTCGAGCCCGGCGCCCTCGAAGCGGGCGAACCAGTCGAGGGCGACCGCCCTGTCCCGCGTCGCGGGGGTCAGGTACACGGGCGGGCGGGCATCCGCCAGCGCCTCCTCCAGGCGAGCGCGGCGCGCTCCCTGGGGCTCGCCGGTCAGGTCCTCGTCGCCGAGCGCAAGCAGATCCCAGGCGACGTACGAGGCGGGAGTCCGGCCGGCCAGCAGGGCGATCCGGGAGGCGGCCGGGTGGATCCGCAGGAGCAGTGCGTCGAAGTCGAGCCCGTGCTCGCCCGCGATGACGATCTCGCCATCGAGCACGCAGCGCTCGGGCAGATTCGCCCGCAGGGCCGGCGGCAACTCCGGGAAGTAGCGCTCCAGCGGGCGGAGGTCCCGGCTCTGCAGGACGACCGATTCGCCGGCGCGAAAGGCGAGGGCGCGGAATCCGTCCCACTTTGGCTCGTACAGCCAGCCATCCCCGGCCGGCACATCGCCCGCAGGTCTGGCGAGCATGGGCGCCAGGGGCGGCACCACGGGCAGCGACAGCGCCGGCGTCATCCGACCACCCGGCGCGTCATCCGACCGTGCCGGACATGGGCGGCACGGGAGCCCCGGTCATCGGCAACGCGGGAACCCGGGAGCAGGCGCTCGCGCGCCCGGCGACGGGCAACCGGAACCGGCGGCCCGGATGCTGGCGCGGCCTGGGCCGGGGATCGAGC
>JBJKRK010000390.1:0-2572 GCA_046704705.1 Candidatus Limnocylindrales bacterium
GGCCTGGGCCAGCTCGGCCGCGGCGGAGCTGCGAGCACGTTGCTGTTCCACCTGCTGCGCCAGCCGCCTGGCCTGCGGGCGCAGCTCGCCGAGCAGATCGTGGACGCGCGCGAGGTTCGCCTCGGCCTCCGTCAGCTGCTGCTCCGCCAGCCGGCGCCGTCGATCGTGGCGCCGGACGCCGGCGACCTCCTCGAACAACGGGCGTCGCTCCTCCGGCCGCAACGCGAGCGCCTGGTCCACCATCCCCTGCCCGATGAACAGGAAGGCGTTGTCGGCGAGGTTGGCGCCCTCCAGCAGATCGACGATGTCGCGAAGCCGGACACGTTGCCGGTTCAGGAGGTACTCGTTCTCGCCCGAGCGATACAGCCGCCGCCCCAGGCTCACCTCGGCGAAGTCGACCGGCAGCAGGCCGTCATGGTTGTCGAGGACGAGCGTGACGTCCGCCATGCCGATCCCGTGGCGCCGCTCGGAGCCGGCGAAGATCACGTCTTCCGCGCGCCTGATGCGCAGCGATCGGCCCTGTTCCCCCATGGCCCAGCGCAGCGCGTCGGCGAGGTTGCTCTTGCCGCTGCCGTTGGGCCCGACGATCACGCTGATGCCGGCGCCGAACTCCAGCTCGGTCTTCTCCGCGAAGGATTTGAAGCCGACGAGCCGGAGCGAGCGCAACCGGGCCGGCGAGGTCATCCTGCCCACCTCACGTTGCGCCCGATGGACCGCCCGGGTCGACCTCCGCTGCGTGCTCGCTCGGAATCCCGTCAGGCGCATCCCCGCGCGTCAGGAGCACCTCGACCGCCTGCCCCGCCGCGGCCGCCTCCGCCGCACGCCGACTGTTCCCCTCCCCCGTGCCGAGCGACTGCCCCGCCACGAGCGCCTCCACCCGGTACCGCCTGGCGTGGTCGGGACCGCTCATCTCGAGCAGCCGGTACACCGGTGGGCGGCCGGTGTGTTTGTAACTCAACTCCTGGAGCCGGCTCTTCGGCGACTTCAGCGCCGTGAGCGGCTGCGTCGTGTCGATGTCGTCGATGACGAGCGCGAGCAGCCAGCGCCGCACGCTGTCCAGCCCGAGGTCCAGGTACAGCGCGCCGACCACTGCCTCGAAGGCGGCGGCCAGGACGGATGCCCGGGTGCGCTCACCGGTACGCTCCGCTCCCTGGCCGAGCACGACCAGCTCCCCAAGCTTGATCCGGGTCGCCAGGCGCGCCAGGCCCGTCGTGGACACGATGGCCGCCCGACGTGCCGTCAGGGCACCCTCGTCCTCGTCGGGGTGATGGTCGAAGAGCGCCTCGGAGACGATCAACGACACGACGGTGTCGCCGAGGAACTCGAGCCGCTGGTTCGAGCCGAGGGGGGAGTCCGGGTGTTCGTTGGTGAAGCTTCCGTGCAACAGCGCCTGGCCGAGCAGGGCCAGGTCGCGGACGGGAAGCCCGAGGCGAGTGGCGAGAGCGGAGGCCGAGCCCATCAGCGGCTCGGCCGGGTCACTGGGCGGTGTGCTCGTCGATGTAGTCGACCGCGTCCTGCACGGTCCGGATCTTCTCGGCGTCCTCGTCGGAGATCTCGGTGCCGAACTCCTCTTCGAGGCTCATGATCAGCTCGACCAGGTCGAGGGAGTCGGCGTTCAGATCATCCACGAAGGAGGCCTCGGGCTTGACCTCGTCCTCATCGACTCCGAGCTGCTCCACCACGATCTTCTTGAGCCGCTCGTAGGTCGTTGCCGTCACCTGTGTCTCCCTCCTCGTACGGGCGGTCATACCCGCCGCCAGGATGTGCCTTGGTTTCAGTTCCCTGGCGGCCGGAAGCGTCCATTTCGTCCGCTACCCGCCCCAGAACGCCATTGAGGAGCCGTCGCGCCGGTTCGCCGCTGTAGGTCCGGCCGAGGCCAACCCACTCGGAAATGGCCACCCGGGCCGGCGTCGTGCGGCAGTGTAGCAGCTCGCCAAGGGCCGAACGCAACAACGCGCGATCGATCCGCGCGAGTTGTGTCACCGGATACGCGGGAGCCACTCTGCCGATCGTCGCGTCGATCCCGTCGCGGTGTCGAACGACGGCCTCGACGATCTCCCGCGCGAACGCGGCGCTCTCGGCAGCGGCCCCCAGGAACTCCACCTGGCGGTCGAGCGCGACCGTGGCGGTGCGCTGCCCGAAGTCGGCCTCGAAGATCGCCGCGAGCGCGAGCCGGCGACCGACCCGGCGGGCGGCATGCGGCGCCTCCGAACGGGCGTTCACCTGCCTCAGCTCGTGACGCCGTCGACGAGGATGGTCACCTCGGCAAGCTCGAGGCCCAGCTGGCGCTCGACCGTGCCGGCGACCGCGTGCCGCACCCGGCCCACGAGCTGTGCCAGCGGCTCGCCTCCGCGGACCACGACGAACAGACGGACGTGGACCCGCCCCCCGCGCAGCCTCGCCGTCACCGCGGGGCCCGCGAGCCAGGCCCAGATCGTCGGACCGCCGCGCCCCACCCGGACGATTCCCGGGTGGCGCTCGGCGGCGGCGCGAGCGTGCGCACGGATGGCGCGGCGGCGGATGGTCAGCTGGGACAACCCGCTGGCCCCGGGTCGGCCTGCCTGGGGCTCGA